>JAKSSQ010000001.1 GCA_024403005.1 Clostridia bacterium
AAGGCATAAAGCTGAAAAATTTTAACCGAAGTGCTTGACTTCCGCGCAAAAATGAATATAATTACATATGAACAAATATTCATATGTTCAATAAATGCGGAGCCGGCCCGTTGGGTCACGCTGACCGCAATTAAACGGAGGCACAATGACATCCAAGGGAATTATAACTGAAGAAAAGCTCTACGACCTGGCGGAACTCTTCCGGACCTTCGGCGACACGACGCGCATTAAGTTGCTCTACGCGCTGATGGACGGGAACAAATGCGTTGCAGACCTTACAGCTGCAGCCGGAGCAAGCCAGTCGGCAGTTTCTCACCAGCTGAGGATTCTTAAGCAGATGGACCTGGTCCGCTGCAGAAAGGACGGCAAACAGATGATTTATTCCCTAGCGGATGACCATGTGCACACTATAATTCAAATGGGTATGGACCACGTAGAAGAATAAGGAGGCCCGAAATGAAGAAGTCTTTTAAGGTAAAAGGTATCGATTGCGCTAACTGCGCTGCAAAGCTGGAAGCTGGAGTTAAGAAGATCCCCGGCGTTGACAAGGCTATCGTAAGCTTCATGACAGAAAAGCTGACAATCGAAGCTGCAGACGATAAGTTCGACGGCATCGTTGCAGAAGCAGTTGCTCTCTGCAAGAAGCTGGAACCGGACTGGGAAATCGTAGTAAAGTAAGCCCCCGGGGTATATTGAATGTTCGATATTAAGGAAATCGCCGTGCTGGCCATAGCACTTGTGGTCTATGCGCTTGTCGGCGGGAAAATTATTAAAAAAGCTTTAAGAAATATCAAGAATGGCCAGGTTTTCGACGAAAACTTCCTGATGGTTGTTGCTTCTCTCGGTTCGCTTATTTTAGGCGAATACGCGGAAGGCGTTATGGTAATGCTGCTTTACCGCATTGGTGAATACATGCAGAACCGCGCTGTAGGAAAGTCCAGAAGGGCTATCGCAGATCTCATGGACATCCGCCCGGACTACGCAAACGTGGACGGAGAAAACGGCGAACTTGTGCAGGTTGACCCCGAGGATCTCGAAGTCGGCACAGTAATTACGGTTAAGCCCGGCGAACGCGTTCCCGTGGACGGAATCATTATTGAAGGCAGCTCCAGGCTGGATACAGCTGCACTTACCGGCGAATCCGTACCCAGAAGCGTAGGCGAAGGGGACGAAATCTATTCCGGTGTAATAAACCTGAACGGAGTTCTGCGCGTTAGGGTTACAAAGCCCTGCTCTGAATCCACCGCAACAAGGATTCTCGAACTCATCGAAGAAGCTGCGGACAGCAAGGCAAGCGCTGAAAACTTCATTACAAAGTTTGCAAGATATTACACACCCATCGTGTGCGGTCTTGCTCTGGCGCTGGCGGTTATTCCCCCGATTATCGCAGGGAGCTGGTCTGTATGGATCTACAGAGCTCTTACTTTCCTGGTAGTATCCTGCCCCTGCGCGCTGGTTATCTCCATTCCTCTCGGATTCTTCGGAGGTATCGGCGGTGCATCTTCCAAGGGCATCTTAATTAAAGGGGGCAACTATCTGGAAGCTCTGTCCATGGCGGACACAGTAGTCTTCGACAAGCCAGGAACCCTTACAAAGGGCATATTCTCCGTTGTTGCGGTTCACCCCGAACACATGGAAGAAGAGCAGCTCCTGGAGCTGGCAACCCTTGCGGAAAGCTTCTCCGACCACCCGATTTCCAGGTCCCTTGCGGATGAATATAAGCGTGTAACCCGCAAAAAGGTCGACAAGGCCCGCGTTGCAAGCGCAGAAGAGTTCGCAGGCGAAGGCATTATCGCCATCGTGGACGGAAAGAAGGTCGCTGCCGGCAATTCCAAGCTCATGAAGCGCATCGGCGCCGAAAGCCACGAATGCCATCTCCACGGCACTACGGTCCATGTTTCCATCGACGACCACTACGAAGGCCACATTATTATTTCCGACGTTGTTAAGGAAGATTCGAAGAGTGCAATCGAAAAGCTTAAGGCCCTCGGCGTTAAGAAGACGGTTATGCTTACAGGCGACAAGGCGTATATCGCTTCCGATATCGCTGCTGACCTCAATCTGGATGAACACCATGCAGAGCTTATGCCCCAGGACAAAGTTTCCATCGTGGAAACTCTGCTGGCAAAGAAGGCAGAAAATCGCACTCTTGCCTTTGTCGGTGACGGAATCAACGACGCTCCGGTTCTCGCAAGAGCCGATGTTGGCATCGCCATGGGCTCCATGGGAAGCTCTGCCGCTGTAGAAGCTGCGGACATCGTGCTTATGAACGACAAGCCTTCCGACGTTGCTCTTGCAGTTAAGATTGCGAGAAAGACCATGGGCATCGTTTACCAGAACATCGTACTCTCCATCGGAATTAAGGTTGCTGTTCTTATTCTTGCCGCTTTCGGCATTGCGAATATGTGGCTGGCAATCTTTGCAGATACAGGAGTCTGCATGCTGGCTATCCTGAATTCCATGAGGTGCTTAAGGATTTCGGACAAATAAACAATTAATTTCGGATAGTTTTCCGAATGGCGAAGACCCGGCCTCGGCCGGGTCTTTTTGCATAATAAAACCGCGGAGCATGTGCTCCGCGGTTTAACTTTATCTTTACTTAAGGAATCCGTCGATGATAGCTTTTTCAGCTTCTTCTTCTGTAAGTCCGAGAGTTCTCAGCTTAAGAATCTGTTCGCCGGCAATCTTACCGATAGCTGCTTCGTGGATGAGGGAAGCATCCTTGCAGTTTGCGATGAGCTGGGGAATTGCGTCAACCTTGCCGTTGTCGGAGAGGATAGCGTCGCATTCGCTGTGGCCTGTGCACATTGCATTGCCGATAATGCTGGAGTGGTACTTCTGGTAGCTGTCGCCCTGAGCAACGGATCTGCTCATGAGGTTAATGCCGCCGCCTTCGCCGTTCATTTCGATTTCGAAATCTGTTGTGGCTACGTCGTCGCCGTCTGTAAGGAGTCTTTCCTTAATAACCAGAGTAGCGTTCTTGCCTACTGTGCCGCGGGTCTTTCTGTCGGACCTGCAAACGCCGCCCAGCTGGCTTGTATCGATTTCCAGATATGCGCCTTCTTCGAGGAAGACTTCTGTCTGGGGGTCAATAACCTTTTTTGCAGCGCTGTTTCCTGTACCTACGTGCTTTTCCAGGTAGAGGACTCTGGAATTCTTGCCGCAGAAGAATCTGTGGATACCGCTGTGGCGGGCTTCTTCACCTGTTTCTGTGTGGATGCCGCAGCCTGCGATAATTGTTACATCTGCACCTTCGCCAACGAAGAAATCGTTGTAAACCAGGTCGTCGATGCCGGCCTTTGTAACGCATGCGGGGATGTATACGTCTTCGCCCTTTGTTCCCGGAGCGATGCGGATGTCCAGACCGGGATTGTCGGTCTTTGTTTCGATTTTAATGTTTTCTGTGGACTTTCTGCCCAGGCTTGTGCAGTTGGAGCGGATGTTAAAAGCTCCTGCAAACTTTTCGGGATCGAAGGCCTTTCCGTCTACATCTGTTACGATATCGAGCAGATCTGCAGTTGTCTTGTCGATATTACTCACGGCAGCCACCTTCCTTTCCGCAGCCGTCTGCGCAGCCTTCGTTCTTGCAGAGCAGTCTGGAGAAGATTGTGTGGCCTTCGCCGCGCATTCCTACCTGGCCGTCCTGAATCATTACGATTTCGTCTGCGATGGAGAGAATTCTTTCCTGGTGGGAAATAATAATGAGGGAATTATCTCTCTTTTCTCTGAGCACTTCGAAGGCTCTTATGAGGTTGTTGAAGCTCCAGAGGTCGATGCCTGCTTCCGGTTCGTCGAAGAGGGCAACCTTTGCATTTCTCAGCAGAACTGTAGCGATTTCGATTCTCTTGATTTCGCCGCCGGACAGGTGAGTATCTACGCCTCTGTCCTTGTATTCGTCTGCTTCCAGGCCGACCTGGAGGAGTACGTCCTTAATTTCTTCTTCGGTAAGAGTCTTGCCTGCAGCCAGGTTGAGCATATCTCTAACTGAGATGCCCTTGAACCTTACGGGCTGCTGGAAAGCGTAGCCGATGCCGGCTTTTGCTCTTTCCGTCGGGTTCATGTCTGTAATGTCGACTCCGTCCAGCAGAATCTGTCCGCTCGTGGGCTTTTCTACTCCGGCGATCATCTTAGCCAGTGTTGTCTTGCCGCCGCCGTTGGGGCCTGTGAGCGCAATCAGTTTGCCTTCGGGAATCACAAGGTTAATGCCTTTGAGAATTTCGCGGCCGTCAGCCGTAAATCTCAGGTCTTTTATTTCAAGCATTATGTTGTGCCTCCTGCTTTATTTTTAAGTGATATAACAAGTTATTATAGCATTAAATCCGCTATAGTGATACTGTCAAAATATTCTTCCGTCATTTTGCCGAACTGCTGCCACATGTGCACGGTTCTGCAGTCTTTGCCGATTTCGCACGGACCTTCTGCCTGAGCTCCGCATTCCGGGCATTCAACCGGCTGAAGGCTTCCTTCTGTAAGCCTTAAAATCCTGCCGACGCTTATGTCCTTTGCGTCCATCGCCAGCTTATAGCCGCCGCCTTTTCCCTGCACTCCTGCGAGCAGTCCGTCCTTAACCAGAACGGGAACGATTCTTTCCATATATTTAAGCGATATGTTCTGGCGGGATGCCATGTCCTTAAGGGGTACAAAGCGGCCCGAGGCGCTGTTCTCTGCCAGATCTATCATTATCCTGAGCGCATATCTACCGCGCGATGAGATCATCATATACCGTAACCTCCTGGAATATTTACCCTCTTGTTAGGTAGGAATTAATTTTATATTACCCTTACTCGCAGATATTGTCAATAGTATGGTATAATTGCATTTACGAGGTAATTATGAAAGAAAAAGTCCTGAAAACTGCATCTGAGATTACAGCTGAAATTACAAGACTTTCAGATGATCTGTACAATAACCCCGAGCTTGGAAACTGCGAGTATAAATCGGCGGACAGCCACGTCGCGCTTCTTAAGAAATACGGCTTTTCCGTGGAAAGACCCTATCTGGGCTACCCCACAGGCTACAGAGCCGAATACAGAAGCGGCAAGGCCGGCCCCAGAATCTGCTACATGGCAGAGTACGACGCGCTCCCCGATATCGGACATGGCTGCGGGCACAACATGCTCGGCGCCTGCTCCATCGCTGCCGGAATCATCTTAAGAAAGCTGGCAGACGAAATCGGAGGCACGGTTATCGTGCTGGGCACTCCTGCGGAGGAAACCAACGGAGCCAAGGTTATCTATGCTAAGAAGGGCGCTTTTCTGGATGTAGACGCTGCAATGCTGGCCCATCCATCGGCAAAGTACTACTTTAAGAGCGGTTCTACTCTGGCTATGGATACGGTTGAATTCGAATTTACCGGGCTGGCTGCCCACGCGGCCGGTGAACCCGAGCGCGGCATAAACGCTCTGGATGCGGTAATTGCAACGTTCAACAACATAAACGCCATGCGCCAGCAGATGCTCCCCGATGCACGGGTTCACGGGATAATTACGGAAGGCGGGGTGACCCCGAACATAATCCCGGACCACTGCGTCTGCAGGTTCTACGTAAGAGCTGCAAACGACCTTTACCTGCCTTTCCTCATGGACAAGGTAAAGAACTGCGCAAAAGGCGCGGCAGTTGCAACGGGCTGCAAGCTTTCGATTTCCAGATTCGAGTACGGGTATAAGAACCTTGTTACAAACGAGGCCTTATCAGATGCGTTCTGCGAAAGCCTCGAAGAACTGGGCATAACCGATATTAAAGACCCGGGCGAACCTGCAGGCTCTGCAGATGCCGGAGATGTGTCCCACGTATGCCCCACAATCCACGCGTACTTCCCGATTACGGAGAAGAACATCGGAACCCACACCAAGGAGTTTGCCGAGGAAACCCAGACCAGGTACGCAAAACAAAATATGATGATTACCGCTTGCGGTCTGGCTATGGCCGGAGCTAAAATCATAAAAGAGCCCGAAAGAATGGCTCAGATTAAGAAAGAATTTAAAGTATTTAAAAGCAAAAGACTTTAAAACAGAGGAGTTACACAATGGAAAAGGCAAAAGTTTATTTCACTGACTTTAGAACACACGGCGGCGAAAGCCTTCTCGTTAAGATGCAGCATCTCATGAAGATGGCCGGTTTCGAAAATATCGATTTCCAGGATAAGTTCGTTGCTATCAAGATTCACCTCGGTGAACCCGGCAACCTGTCCTACCTGAGACCCAACTGGGCAAAGGCAGTTTGCGATTACGTTAAGAAGCTCGGCGGTAAGCCCTACCTTACAGACTGCAACACACTGTACGTAGGCGGACGCAAGAACGCTATCGACCACCTGGACAGCGCATATACTAACGGTTTCAACCCCCTGGCTACAGGTGTACAGACAATCATCGCAGACGGTCTCAGAGGCCTCGACGAAAGAGATATGCCCGTTCCCAACGGCGAATACTGCAAGACAGCTAAGATCGGCAGCGCTATCGCAGAAGCTGACATCGTTATTTCCATGACCCACTTCAAGGGCCACGTTTCCGCAGGTTTCGGCGGATGCATCAAGAACATCGGCATGGGCAGCGGAAGCCGCTCCGGTAAGCAGATCATGCACTCCGAAGGCCAGCCCGCAGTAAGCCAGTCCAAGTGCGTTGGCTGCAAGACCTGCGAAAAGAATTGCGCTCACGAAGGTATTAAGGTTGTAGACCGCGTAGCAGTTATCGACCCCGCTAAGTGCCTCGGCTGCGGACGCTGCATCGCTGTATGTCCCAAGGATGCTATCCACTCCAACTGGGACGGAAGCGCAGAATCCCTGTCCTGCAAGATGGCAGAATACACATGGGCAGTTGTTAACGGCAAGCCCAACTTCCACATTACATTCCTTATGGACGTTTCCCCCGACTGCGACTGCGAAGGCCACAACGATATGCCCATCATTCCCGATGTAGGTATGTTCGCTTCCTTCGACCCCGTTGCTATCGACCAGGCTTGCGTAGATGCAGCTAATGCTCAGCCCATCATCGAAAACTCCGTTCTCGGCGACAAGGTTAAGGCAGAAAAGGAAGAAGGCTGCTGCTGCCACGAACACGGCCACGACCACTTCAAGATGCTCCACCCGGATACAGCCTGGGAAGCAGCTATCGCTCACGGCGAAAAGCTCGGCATGGGCACAAAGGAATACGAACTCATTACAATGAAGTAATAATTAAAAATTTAGGTGTGTGTTGTTTTTAAGGAGGATCCAATGAAGCATTATTCACCGTCCTGCGACACCTGCGTTATTGAAAAGAGCGCATCTGCCAGCGGATTAAATATCTTTGCAAAGAACTCTGACAGAGAAACAGATGAATGCCAGAATCTTAAGTTCTTCCCGGCGGAAAAGCATGCTGCAGGAGAAGTGGTTAAGTGCACTTACATCGAAGTTCCCCAGGCAGAGGAAACCTACGCCATGATTGGCTCACAGCCCTGGTGGATCTGGGGATTCGAAATGGGTACAAACGAATGGGGCGTAACCATCGGCAACGAAGCCGACTGGTCTGAAATTCCCGCACAGAAGGAAGAAGCGCTCCTGGGTATGGACCTGCTGCGTCTCGGCCTTGAAAGAGGCAAGACCGCTTACGAATCCATGCATGTTATCATCGACCACCTGGAAAAGTACGGCCAGGGCGGCGGCTGCGCCTACATGAACCCGGACGATAACTATCACAATACGTTCATGATTTCCGACAAGGAAGAAATCTGGCTGCTGGAAACAGTGGACAGACACTGGGCTGCAAAGAAGCTTCAGGGAATCTATCCTATTTCCAACCTCTACACTATTGAAGAAGACTTCGACGAATGCTCCGAAGGCCTGGTTGAATATGCAATCGCAAACGGCCTGCACCACCCGAGAAAGAAGTTTAACTTCTCCAAGAGCTTCGTTCTTCTGAACACAAGATGCCTCTCCGGCTACCCCAGAGAAGCTCGTCAGAAGGAAATCATCAAGAATTTCGGAGACCGCAAGTACAGCGCTGCAGACCTCTGGACCATTATGCGCGACCACTTCGAAGGCTCCATGCTCCAGCCCCGCTGGGGTGCTGCAGCTACTCTTGCTGCTGGCATCTGCATGCACGGCTGCGAACCCGGCCCCTGCCAGTCCGCTGCTACAGCTGTAGTTGAATACAGAGATTCAAAGTACAAGGAAACAGCTTTCACTTACTGGGGAAGCATGTGTCCGCCCTGCAGCTCCTTCGCTATGCCGGTCTTCAATATCGGCTACGTTCCCGCACCTCTTGGCGTAGGAACAAACAAGTATTCCGAAGAAAGCTTCTGGTGGCAGGTTAAGAGACTCCAGGTAGACGTTGAATCCGACCATCCCAAGTACAGCCAGTGGATTAAGGAAGAGCGTGACCAAATGGACTGCCTCTTCCGCCAGTCTTCCGAAAGAGCTCTTGCAGCTGCAGATCTGCTCTTAGACAACGGAAACGAAGAAGGTGCAAAGATGCTCCTTAAGCAGTGCACAGACGAATGCTTCGAAAGAGTTGCTAAGGTTGTAAAGAAGCTTACAGAAAAGATCGAGGCAGACATCGAAGAAAACGGCGGCGACGTATTCCGCATTAAGAACCACGAAACATTCCGCGCTAAGACCGGTATGCCCGGCCCCAAGGAAAACTAGTTTTTAAGGCTCGAATTAATTAAAAAGAAAAAGACCGCGGCGAAAACTGCGGTCTTTTAGTATCCGAATTAATTCGGGAGAATGTTCTTATTCTTCCTTAGCTTCTGCGCAGCAGCCTTCTGCAGCTTCTTCGCAGCAGGGTTCGCCTGCAGTTTCCTTTACTGCAGCGATCTGAGCTGTAAGAGCTTCGATCTGTTCCTTGAGTTCAGCGATCTTAGCAACGTCTTCGCCGAAGAGCTGGCTTGCCAGTTCTGCATTTTCTTCCATGAGCTTCTTGCCCATAGCGCCGTAAACGGACTTCATTTCGTTTTCTGCGGAGGAAATCTTGAGCTTGAGCTTGCCGATTTCTGCTGCGTCCTTAGCCTTTTCTGCTGCTGCACCGCCTGCAGCCTTGAGCTTATCTAATAATGCCATTTCAATACCTCCTAATGTATCTGTGTATGTGACAGTATGAACAAACTTCTATATAATACATTATATGTTCTTGCGCGAAGCTAGTCAAAGAAATAAAATGTAATCTATAGCTTATTTTTGCTATAGAAAGAGTTAACTATATGTTTTTAGGTATTATTCCATATTCAAAGGTTCTGCTGGTCTGCATAGGTACTTTTGCAGCCGGCTTTGTAGACGCTATTGCAGGGGGCGGCGGCATTATAAGCCTTCCGGTTTACCTGCTTACAGGTTTGCCCGCCCAGACGGCTTTCGGAACCAATAAGGTTTCTTCCACCCTCGGCGCGACGGTTTCCGCTGCCAGGTTCATAAGAGGGGGCAAGGTCAAGTGGCTTTCCGCAATTCCGTCTGCGATAACGGGTCTCCTCGGCGCACGCATGGCTTCAACATTTGTAATGTCCATGAGCCCGGAAACCTTCCAGAAAATCATAATATGCATTCTTCCCTTCACCGCAGTTTTCCTTATCTTTAAGAAGGACTTCGGTGAAACGGAAAACCAGATGGAATTCTCCACGGCTAAAGTTGTCATTCTGTCGCTGCTCATCGGCCTTGCAGTAGGTTTCTACGACGGCCTTGTTGGCCCCGGCACCGGAACTTTCGCAATTCTGGCCTTTACAAGCATTCTTAAGTTCGACTTAAAAAATGCCAGCGGCACAGCTAAAATCTTTAACTGGGCAAGCAATCTGGGCTCCGCTCTGCTGTTCATAAGCGCAGGCGTTGTAATCTGGCCCATGTGCCTCATGTCCGCAGCCTGCAACATGACAGGCAGTTACATCGGCTCCGGCCTGGCAATAAAAAAGGATCCGAAGTTCATCCGGATCACTATGACTATTGTATGTTCCATGCTCATTATTAAGCTGGCATACGATGTATTCTTCTAAGTATAATGGTTGCGAGGATTCCGATTCCTGCTCCGCAGGCCATTCCGGAAAAGAGCAGCACGGGGAAGTAATACATGACTCCCGCGGTCTCCATAATGGTGCAGGCAACGCCCAGCTGCCCGAGGTTGTGGAGCACGCCTCCTGCCATGGAAACTCCGGCAGGGGAGAACAACCCGGTTTTCTTTAAGAGAACCATGCCCGCAAAGCTTACTAATGCGCCGCACATTGCGTAAATCGCAGAAAACACGCTTCCGAAAAGAAGCGCTGCCATGCAGACTCTTACGGCGTTGATGGAAAATGCGTATTTCGGGCCGACGGTGTAAATTGCGGCGAGAATTACGATATTCGCAAGGCCCAGCTTAATTCCCGGTATGCCAAGAGGCAGGGGCAGCAGGACTTCCACGTAGGAAAAGATTAAGGCGAGGGCTGTGAGCACACCGCATACGGCGACTTTATTCGCTTTTTCCTTATTAGTAGGATATTGCATCCGAACCTCCTTCCCCCGTAATTGTTACGGATAGCTTATGGGGAAGGCAGAGGATTACCTGGCCCGGCTTGTCTATCCTGCCGAAGCCTATGCAGTCCTGCCCGCTGCAGTTTGCTTCCTGCATGCGCGCGCTTCCATTTTCGATAACCAGCACATTTCTGTCCGTTCCGTTATCGATTTCGACGGTTTTATCGATAGCTAATGGATAGCTTCCGATAGTTTTACCGTCCTTTACCACTACGGCCAGGCTTCCGGCCTGCGCCGAATGCGTGAACCAAAGCACGACAAAACCCAGGGCAATGAGCCCTGCTGCAAGTACGATATCCGCTTTTTTAAAGAAGGTGTACTTATGTTCCATAAATATAAACTGAAAAGAATTGCCGCCCTTATGGCTGCGGTTTTACTGATTATAACACAGTGCGGCTGCAGCCGCCAGCGTGTCTACCCCTACGAAGGCTACGGCTTCGGGGAAGACTGGCTGCTCAACAGCTACTGTTACATAAAGGTTTCCGCCTACGACAAGGCAGAAGTCGAAGCGTCTGCAGGAGACATCGACAAGCTTATCTCTGCAGCTTTTGCAGAGGCGAGAACCATGGAAAAGACCCTCTCCAGAACTATCGAAAGCAGCGATGTCGGCAGATTTAATGCCGCTGCAGCAGGAGAAAAGGTCGAGGTGAGCGATGCTGCCGCAGCTCTGGTCTTTACGGCTCAGCAGTTCAACGTTTTAACGGACGGCAAGTTCGACATAAGTGTAGGGCCTTTAACTTCCCTCTGGAATTTCTCTTCCGATGAACCAAAGGTACCTTCTGCAGAGGAAATAGAGGCTGCATTGGCGTCAACCGGATACGGAAACGACATTGAAATAGTCGCAGAAGGGGAAAAGAGCTATCTTATAAAAGGACGCGAAGGCACCATGCTGGACCTGGGCGCCCTGGCAAAGGGCTTTATCGGAGACTGCGTTAAGGAATACCTGGAAAGCTGCGGCGTGGAAAGAGGCGTCGTGAGCCTGGGCGGAAATATCGTGCTTATCGGCTCTAAAGAAGACGGCTCCCCGTGGACTGTCGGCGTGGAAAACCCGGCAGACGGCAGGGCCGGCGTAGTTCTGGAAGAACGCCAGATTATAGGCGAAGTCTACGTTATGGGTGGCTCCGTCGTAACTTCCGGCGTCTACGAAAGATGCTTCGAAGAGGACGGCGTAGTTTACCACCACGTTCTGGACCCGGCTACCGGATATCCTGCGGAAACGGACCTGCTCGGGGTCACAATTACCGGAGAAATCTCCGAAATGTGCGACATTCTGTCCACCAGCTGCCTGCTTCTCGGATACGAAAAGGGCAGGGAATTTATTGAAACAATGGATGGCTACGAAGCCTTGTTCATACTTGCGGACGGCACCGTGGAAACTACGGAAGGCCTCGTGTTTGTACCGGTAAAATAAGAGGAGAAAAATATGAAGGATGTAAGACTTGCTTTTATGGGCTTCGGCAACGTTGGCCAGGCTCTCGCAAAGATGATTATAGAAAACAGGGCGGAAATCTTTAAGAAGTACGACGCCCGCATCATGGTGACCGCAATTGCAACCGGTTCTCACGGCTGCCTTTACAACCCCAAGGGAATTAACCTGGAGGAAGCTTTAAAGTGCTATGCAGCCGGAGGATTCACAGAAGACAACAACGCAGACTGGACCGACGAACCGGCAGACGCTCTGGTTTACTGCGGGGAATACGACGTGCTCGTGGAGCTTTCTCCTTTAAACATCCAGACCGGCCAGCCCGCTGCAAACAGAATTAAGCACGCTCTGCACATGAAGAAGAGCGCAGTTTCCGCAAATAAGGGCCCCATCGCCTGGTATTACGAAGATCTTAAGGCTATGGCATCTGCAAAAGGCGGAAAGTTCCTGTTCGAGTCCACCGTTATGGACGGAACTCCGATCTTTAACCTCCGCGACAGATGCCTTAATTTCTGCACCGTAAAATCTGTGGAAGGCATCCTTAACAGCACAACAAATTTCGTGCTCAAATATTTAGAAGAAGGAAAGACTTTCGAAGAAGCAATCGCAGAAGGCCAGAGACAGGGCTTCGTGGAGGCTGACCCCTCCATGGACATCGGCGGCTGGGATGCTGCAGCTAAAATCTGCGTGCTGGCAAATGTGCTAATGGGCGCAAATATTACTCCGGATAGGGTAGAAAAGAAGGGAATTAAAGGCATTACTGCAGAGGATGTTGCAAAAGCCAGGGAAAAAGGCTGCTGCATTAAGCTCATGTGCAGAGCGGAAACAGATGAGTTTGGCCAGACCCGCGCGTGGGTTAAGCCCGTGGAAGTACCTCTTACAAGCCAGTATGCAAGCGTAAGCGGCGCTTCTTCAATCGTGCAGATCGAAACGGATCTTATGGGGACCATTGCGGTCACCGAGAAGGATCCGACCATAGTCCAGACTGCCTACGGCGTGTTTCAGGATATATTGTATACATTTATTTAATTTGTATTTAGCGAAAGATATTCTGCTACAATTTAGAAATTGTGCAGAATATTTTTTATTGTAGACTAATATTATTGGAAATATTTTCACAAATATCTGTTATTCTTGAATAAAAGTGAGTATAATAGCATGTAGAGGCGAGAATATAGTTTATTTCGCCCTAAACTCGATTATTATTTTAGTTGGGCAACCAACAAGTTTCAGGAGGTAAGAACTAATGAATGCTTATATGGAAAGCGTGCTGGAAAGCGTAAGAACCAAGCACGGCAACGAACCCGAATTCGTACAGACAGTAGAAGAAGTATTCTCTTCTATCGAACCGGTTGTTGAAAAGCACCCCGAATACGAAAAGGTAGATCTTCTCGGAAGAATGGTAGAACCCGAAAGAATGTTCACATTCAGAGTAGTATGGTGTGACGACAATGGCAACTGGCACACAAACAGAGGCTGGAGATGCCAGTTCAACGGCGCTATCGGACCCTACAAGGGCGGTCTCCGTTTCCAGAAGAACGTATACGAAGGAATCATCAAGTTCCTCGGTTTCGAACAGACATTTAAGAACTCCCTCACAGGTCTGCCCATGGGCGGCGCTAAGGGCGGTTCCGACTTCGATCCCGCTGGAAAGAGCGATGCAGAAGTTATGCGTTTCTGCCAGTCCTTCATGTCTGCTCTCTATAGATATATCGGACCCGACATCGACGTACCCGCTGGTGACATGGGCGTAGGCGGAAGAGAAATCGGCTACCTCTATGGTCAGTACAGAAGACTCAAGGGCGTTTGGGAAAACGGCGTTCTCACAGGTAAGGGCCTCAGCTATGGTGGTTCCCTCATCAGACCCGAAGCTACAGGTTACGGCGCAGTTTACTACCTCCTCGAAGTACTCAAGCACGAAAACGATACAATCGAAGGCAAGAGAATTGCTATCTCCGGTTACGGCAATGTAGGCTGGGGCATCATGAAGAAGGCTGAACAGCTGGGCGCTAAGGTTACATACTTCGCAGGTCCCGATGGATACATCCACGATCCCGAAGGCGTAACAGGCGAAAAGCTCGACTTCATCCTTGAAATGAGAGCTAAGGATCCTATGCACTGCAAGCCCTATGCTGACAAGTACGGCGTAGAATTCGTTCCCGGTGAAAAGTGCTGGGGCGTTAAGGATGTAGATGTTTACATGCCCGCTGCTATGCAGAACGACGTTAAGATGGAATCCGCTGAAAAGATCGCTGCTTCCGGCGTTAAGTACTACATCGAAGTTGCTAACATGCCGACAACAAACGATGCTCTTAACTATCTGAGAGCTCAGAAGCACATGATCGTTGCTCCCTCCAAGGCAGTTAACGCTGGCGGCGTAGGCGTATCCGGCCTCGAAATGTCCCAGAACAGCGAAAGACTCGTTTGGACAGCAGAAGAAGTTGACAATCAGCTGAAGAAGATGATGGTTAACATCCACAAGGTTTCCGCAGAAGCTGCAGAAGAATACGGTCTCGGCTATGACCTCGTAGCAGGCGCTAACATCGCTGGCTTCAAGAAGGTTGCAGAAGCTATGATGGAACAGGGCTGCTTCTAATTAAAGAAACAGCTGGCAACAGCATAAAAACTAAGGCTCTCAGTATAACTGGGAGCCTTTTTGTCTAAAGAAGGAAGGATTATATTATGGAAAGCGACTATCGACAGCGCGGCTCCAAGGCAGCTGCCTTTACAGACGAACAATTACAGAGCGCAGTAGACGAAGCCCTTGAACTGGGCAGGCAGGCTGCCTCTAAAGGTACGGTAGCAACATATATCCCCGAACTGGGCAAGGCAAGACCGGAAGCCGTAGGGCTCTACATAGTTACAGACGACGGCAGAAAATGTAAGGCAGGGGATACAGGCATCCACTTTACCATGCAGTCTGTATCTAAAGTAATTTCTCTGGCAATGGCTCTGGAAGTCCGGGGTGCAGACGAGGTGTTCAGACATGTGGGCATGGAACCCTCCGGCGAAGCTTTCAATTCTATTGTAGAACTTGATTTTCAGCGCAATATGCCCTACAATCCTATGATTAATTCAGGCGCTATTACGGTGGAAAGCCTTATTATCGATTACAAGCCTTTCGATGACATGCTGGATTTTGCAAGGAAAATCTGCATGGATCCGGAAATTACTCTCAACAGACAGGTATATCTCTCCGAAATGGCAACCTGCGACAGAAACCGCGCAATAGCCTACCTGCTTAAGAGCAAGGGTGTTATTACAACAAATGTAGACCATAGCATCGAACTATACACAAAGATGTGTTCTATTAATGTAACGGCTCATTCTCTGGCAAACCTGGGTCTTCTTTTGGCAAACGGCGGTATTGACCCACTCACAAAGGAAAGGCTCATTAAGCCTGAAACAGCGAAAATTATCAAGACAATAATGCTTACCTGCGGCATGTACGACGGCTCCGGTCAGTACGCTGTAGAAGTAGGAATACCCACAAAATCCGGCGTAGGCGGAGGTCTTCTTGCAGTAGCAGGAACGGATATGGGTATCGGTTCCTACGGACCGGCACTGGACGAAAAGGGCAACAGCTATGCCGGCAAAGTAATGCTTAAATATCTTGTTGATAAATTAAAGCTTCACATTTTTGACTGATTTTTCCGGTCAGCAATGAGACCAAATCCATTGATTTCAAGGAAGGTGACTGCCATCACCTTCTTTTTTTACTTGATATTTGCACAGAATGGGTGTATCTTATTAGCGTGCAGTTTTAGCGCGCAATTTTTTGTTGCGCCTAAAAAACTGAGAAAAATAAAGGAGAAAAGAAATGAGTTCAGGCAAACATCTGAATGGAATCCATGTGAATCATTCGAAGAACACTGCCGGACAGGCCATCATCCCGATGACTCTTCCCGAAAAAGTGTACATTCCCATGAGCCAGCACATCGGAGCTCCATGCCAGCCCATCGTGGCCGTTGGTGACCACGTTAAGGTTGGCCAGAAAATCGGAGACAACGAAGCTCCGGTATGCGCACCGATCCACAGCAGTGTATCCGGTGACGTAGTAGCCATCAGCAAGGCTATGTCCCAGATGGGCAGAGTAGATACAATTATCGAAATCGTGCCCGACGGCAAGCAGGAAATTGCTGAAACTGTAGTTCCCCCCGTTGTAACTGACAAGGCAAGCTTTATTAAGGCTGTAAGAGAATCCGGCGTTGTAGGTCTCGGCGGTGCTACATTCCCCATGAGCGTTAAGTTCAACGTTCGTGAACCGGCAAAGGTTGACACATTCATCGTTAACGCAGCTGAATGCGAACCTTTCATCACAGTTGACCATCAGAACATGCTCACACACGGTCAGGAAATCGTTGACGGCGTAAGAGCAGTCCTCAAGTGGCTCAACGTAGAAAGAGCTTTCATCGGCATCGAAACAAACAAGCCCGATGCTATCGCAAAGATGAAGGAACTCACAAAGGACGACAGCAACATTACAATCGCAGAACTCCGTCAGGTTTACCCCCAGGGTGCTGAACGTGTAATCATCTACGAAACAACAGGAAGACACCTGCTCGCAGGCAAGCTCCCCGCAGACGTAGGCTGCATCGTTTCCAACGTTACTTCCGTACTCAAGATGCAGCAGTTCCTCGCTACAGGTATGCCCCTTGTTTCCAAGAGCATGACAGTAGACGGCAACTGCGTTGCTAACCCCCAGAACGTAGACGTACCCATCGGTACACCTCTCTGCGACGTAATCGAATTCTGCGGCGGCACAACAAAGGAAGTTAAGAAGATCGTACTCGGCGGACCGATGATGGGTCGTGCAATCCCCAAGGATGAATACGGCGTAATCAAGGGCAACTCTGCTATCCTGTGCTTCGACGAAACATTCGCTACACAGCACGAAGCATCTGCCTGCATCAGCTGCGGCAAGTGCGTAAGAGGCTGCCCGATGAACCTGATGCCCTGCAAGCTCGCAAAGGCTTGGGAACAGCAGAACATCGACATGCTGAGAGAATACCATGTAACAACATGCATGGAATGCGGTTGCTGCGGCTATTCCTGCCCGGCAAGAAAGCAGCTCAACTTCGAAATCAAGCTCGCTAAGCAGTGGGTTATGACAGAAGACCGCAAGGCTGCTGACAAGGCAAAGGCAGAAGCTGAAGCTGCAAAGGCTAAGGCTGAAGCTGAAAAGGAAGGAGGAAACAAGTAATGAGCACAAAGCATACAAATCTTATCGTATCCTCCTCTCCTCACGTATGTGACCCGGTTGATACAAAAACAATTATGAGAGCTGTTGTCATTGCCCTCGTTCCGGCATTTGCCGTATCCTGCTCCGTTTTCGGCATTACGGCTCTCAGTATGGTAGCTGTCTGCGTTGCAGCATGCGTACTGTTCGAAGCTGCTTGCCGTAAGCTCCTCAACAGACCCCAGACTATCGGTGACTGGTCCGCAGTAGTTACAGGCGTTATTCTCGCTTTCAACCTGCCCTCCACACTTCCGTACTGGATGGCTGTTATCGGCTGCTTCGCTGCTCTCGTACTCGTAAAGCAGCTCTTCGGCGGACTTGGCCAGAACTTTGCTAACCCTGCTATCGTAGGTCGTATCGTTCTGTTCATCGCTTTCGCTACACCCATGACAAACTGGGAAATCACTCCGAGAATGAGCTCCGTTATCCGCGAAGCTGCAGGCGCAGACGCTGTAACAGGCGCTACACCCCTCGGTCTCCTGAACAAGGGCATCGAAGTTCCCGTTAACGACATGGCAATTGGTTTCATTAACGGTTCTTTAGGTGAAATCTCCGCAGTAGCTCTGCTCCTCGGCGGAATCTACCTCATCTACAGAAAGGTTATTACATGGGAAATCCCTGTTGCATTCCTTGCAACAGTTGCAGTTCTCGCAGTTCTGATGGGCCAGAATCCTCTGTTCCACCTCTGCGCAGGCGGCGCAATGCTGGGTGCTTTCTTCATGGCTACAGACTATGTAACATCCCCCATGACAGGCAAGGGCAAGCTCATCTTCGGTATCGGCTGCGGCATCATGACAATGCTCATCCGTCAGTTCGGTTCTTATCCCGAAGGCGTTTCCTTCGCTATCCTGCTCATGAACATCCTTACACCGCACATTGACAACTGGACAAAGACAAAGCTCAATGGCGTTCAGAACGGAGGTGCTAAGTAATGTCTAACAAGAAGGATTTATTCGCACCGACAATTGTACTGGTATGCATCTGCCTCGTAGCATCCGTGCTCCTCGCTGCAACATATCAGATTACAAAGCCCATCATCGATAAGATCAACATCGAAAACGCTAACAAGTCCAGATCCGAAGTTATCGAAGCTGCTAACAGCTTCACAGAAGTAACAGACGTAGATCTGGTTAACGGCGTAACAGAAGTTTACGAAGCTGACTGCGGCGGATATGTTATCACATCCAGCGCTAAGGGCTTCGGCGGAGCTATCGTTGTAATGACAGGTATCGACGCTGATGGCAACATCATCAAGATCAAGGTTACAGACGCAAGCAACGAAACACCGGGTCTGGGTTCCAAGACAACACTGCCCGACCACGCTGCTAAGTTCGTAGGCGCTAAGTCCATCACAATGGATAAGGACGCTGCAACAGGCGACGTTACTTACACAGCTCCCGTTACAGGCGCTACATACTCCTCCAAGGGTGTATTCAACGCTGTAAGCGCTGCTCTTGAGCAGTTCGAAAAGATCGGAGGTGCCTTCTAATGGAACAGAAGACAAGTAAGCTTAGTATCTTTACTAAGGGCTTTATTAAGGAGAACCCGATCCTCGTACTTATCCTGGGTACATGCCCCACTCTGGCTGTATCCACACAGGCTTTCAACGGTATCGGTATGGGTCTGTGCGTAACATTCGTACTGTTGTTCTCCAACATCTTTATTTCAGCTCTGAAGAAGATTATTCCCGATAAAGTACGTATTCCGTGCTACATCGTAATTATCGCTACATTCGTAACTATCCTGCAGATGCTCCTTCAGGCATACCTGCCCGAACTGAACAAGTCCCTGGGTCTGTATATCCCCCTGATCGTAGTAAACTGCATCATCCTCGGCCGTGCAGAAGCTTTCGCTAACAAAAACAGCGTAGTAGACTCCGCACTCGACGGTCTTGGTATGGGTCTTGGTTACACATGTGCTCTCACAATCATGGCTTGCATCAGAGAACTCCTCGGTGCTGGAACAATTTTCGGCATGACAGTTACAGCTAATGTAATCTCCCCCATGTCCATCTTCGTTCTTGCTCCCGGCGGTTTCTTCACATTCGGCTGCCTCATCGCTTTAGTAAACAAGCTTACTAAGGGTAAGGTAAAGGATAAGCAGCAGAACAAGTGCATGGGTTGCCCCGGCGCTGCTGTTTGCAGTCAGGCTAAAGAAGGAGGTTGCGAATAATGAAATTATTAATGATCATTATGGCCGCAGTCCTTGCTAATAACTACGTACTCGTAAGATTCCTGGGTATCTGCCCGTTCCTCGGCGTATCCAAGAAGCTGGACTCTGCAGTTGGTATGTCCGTAGCCGTTATCTTCGTAATGGTTCTGGCAACAATTGCTACATGGCCTATCCAGCACCTGCTGCTGGACCCCAACGGCATCGGCTATATGCAGACAACTGTATTTATCCTCGTAATTGCCGCTCTCGTACAGTTAATCGAAGTTGTAATGAAGAAGTATCTGCCCGCACTGCATAAGTCTCTGGGTGTATATCTTCCCCTTATCACAACAAACTGCGCTGTTCTCGGTGTTTGCGTTATGAACATCGACGAAGGTTACTCCTTCCTCGAAGCTATCGTTAACTCCTTCGGTTCCGGCGTAGGCTTCCTTCTTGCTATGTTCCTGTTCGCAGGCGTAAGAGGAAGAATCGAAGAAAACGACTACCCCGAATGCTTCAAGGGCGTAGCTTCCACACTGGTTGCTGCTTCCATCCTTTCCGTATCCTTCATGGGATTCTCCGGAATGGTTGACAGCATCTTCGGAAATCTGTAAAGGAGGGGAATTGAAATGACAATATCTGCATTCGTAGTTCCTGTACTCCTTTGCGTAGTTACCGGCTGCATCTGCGCAATTCTTCTTACAATTGCTGCTATCAAGTTTGCAGTACCCGTTGACGAAACACAGGTTAAGATTCGTGAATGTCTCCCCGGCGCTAACTGCGGTGCCTGCGGATTCGTAGGATGCGATGACTATGCTGCTGCTCTGGCTGCAGACCACTCCATCGCTCCCAACAAGTGCGTTCCCGGCGGCGCTTCCGCTGCTGCTGGAATCGCTGCAGTTCTCGGCGTAGACGCTGGTTCTGCTGAAGCTAAGGTAGCTAACGTTATGTGCTCCGGCCTTAACGACTGCACAAAGCCCGAAATGGATTACCAGGGATATAAGTCCTGCTCTGCTGTAAAGCAGTTCTTCGGCGGCCCCGGAACATGCAAGTTCGGCTGTATCGGTCTCGGCGACTGCACAAAGGCTTGCGCTTTTGATGCAATCGAAGTTTGCAACGGCGTTGCAAAGGTTAACAGAGACAAGTGCGTTGGCTGCGGCGCATGCGCTAACACATGCCCCCAGAAGATTATCGACATCCTGCCCAAGACAAGCCGCGTTACAGTTGGCTGCTCCAGCCACGATGCTGCTAAGGCTACAAAGGATGCCTGCACAGCTGGCTGCGTAGGCTGCAAGATGTGCGAAAAGACCTGCAAGTTCGATGCTATCCACGTTGAAGGCAACGTTGCTAAGATCGATGCCTCCAAGTGCAAGAACTGCGGTATGTGCGCTAAGGCTTGCCCGAGACACATTATCCATGTTGTTCCCAAGCCCGGCACAGCTAAGCCTGTTGTTAAGGTAGAAGCACCTAAGACAGAGGCTCCCGCTGAAGCTGCTCCCGCAGCAGAAGCTCCCAAGACAGAAGCATAATTGCTGAACTCATTTAAGTTCCCGGAGGTGCCTGCCTCCGGGACTTTTATTATCCGCCCAAATGTGATAATATAAACTTTACGAAATTAGGAGAATCAAAACATGTTACGCAAAGTTTATCATTTAAGAGATCTTATGAATTTTGCAGCTGACAGCTACGGCGAACAGGCTGCATATCTTTACAAGGAAAAGCTGGGCGGACCTTACCTGCCCATTTCTTTCAACCAGTTCAGACAGGATGTTAACAGCCTGGGTACAGCTCTCCTGGATGCAGGAATGAAGGGCCAGCGCATTGCGGTCATCGGTGAAAGCCGCTACGAATGGATCGTAACCTATTTCGCAGTTGCCTGCGGACTTGGCGTTATCGTTCCTCTCGACAAGGAACTTCCCGTGCAGGAAGTGAGCGCACTCATTAACCGTGCTGAAATCGGCGCTATCGTATATTCCTCCAAGGTAGGCAAGAAGGTTGTTCAGGCTCTGGACGGAAATACAGAAATTAAGATGATCTGCATGGATCTGGACGAAGACGAAGACGGAATTATTTCCTGGCCCGCATTAAAGGAAAAGGGTCTGGAACTTCGCCGCGGCGGCGTGGATACCTACGCAGGTATGCCCATCAACCCCGAAGACTTCTGTACACTCAACTTTACATCCGGCACAACAGGTCTGGCAAAGGGTGTAATGCTCTGCCACAAGAACCTCTGCTACAACGTATCCGCACTGTATAGCTACGTTAACCTGTCAGACCCCTGCGGAGACAGCAAAATCTGCCTGTCTATTCTGCCCATGCACCACACCTTCGAATTCACAGCTACAGTTCTGGGCTCCATGCACCAGGGCGGTACAGTTGCATTCTGCGAAGGCCTCAAGTACATCGTTAAGAACATGGCAGAAGCTAAGGTTACTTACCTTATCGCAGTTCCTCTTATCTTCGAAAACATGCACAGCAAGATCTGGCGCCAGGCAGAAAAGAGCGGCAAGGCAGGCAAGATGCGCAAGGCTCTTAAGGTTGTCCGCGCTCTGTCTCACGTAGATAAGAAGATCATGAACAAGACAGCTAAGCTGTTTAAGGACGTACACGCAGCTCTCGGCGGCCACGTTAAGTTCTTTATCGTAGGCGGCGCTGCTGCAGACCCCGTTGTTACAAACGACTTCATCGCAATGGGTATCCAGATGGTTCAGGGCTACGGCATGACCGAATACGCACCCATCATCTGCCTCAACCCGACCTATGCTCCCAAGGCAGCTTCCGTTGGTCTGCCCCTGGAAGGCACAGAAGTATACATCGACAGCCCCGACAGCGACGGCATCGGCGAAATCATGTGCCGCGGCGACTCTGTAATGCTGGGTTATTATAAGGATCCGGAAGAAACAGCTAAGGTTATTACACCGGACGGCTGGCTTGCTACAGGCGACTACGGCTACATCGACAAGGAAGGCTACGTATACATTACAGGCCGCAAGAAGAACGTAATCGTTACAAAGAACGGTAAGAACATCTTCCCCGAAGAAGTTGAATACTATCTGCTCAAGAGCAAGTACATCGAAGAAGTTGTCGTTCGCGGCGTTCCCGACGACGACAAGGAAGACCTGGTTGTTACAGCTGAAATCTTCCCCAGCAGGGATGCTCTGGAAGACATCGGAAACCCCGAAGGCGAAGAACTCAAGGCTCTGCTCAAGAAGGAAATCGATGCTGCAAACGAACAGATGTCCATCTACAAGAGAGTAAAGAGATTCACAGTAAGAGATACTGAATTCGAAAAGACAACAACCAAGAAGATCAAGAGGTGGTAGAAATGTACCCGCAGCTGGAGATTAATCTTGCAAAACTTCGCAGAAATGCAAAGGAAGTAGTCAGCCGCTGCACAGCGCAGGGTATAACTGTCGCTGCTGTAGTTAAGGGCTACTGGGCGGACCCGAGGATGGTCCGCGCCTATCTGGACGCCGGCGCAAAGCAGGTTGCTACGAGCCGCGTGAGCCAGATCAGGAAGATGAAGGAGGCCGGAATCGACGATGTTCCGTTCCTTCTCCTTAGAGTTCCGCAGATGTGCGAACTGGAAGAAGTTGCAAAGTATGCAGATTATTCTCTCCACAGCGACCTCTCGGTTTTACAGGAATACAACCGGGTCTGCGAAGAACTGGACGTCGTAAGAAACGTCATAGTTATGGCAGATCTGGGAGATTTACGTGAAGGATTCTGGGACAAGGACGAAATGGTGGATGCCTGCGTCTTTGTCGACAGAGGCCTGCACAATTTACATCTGGCAGGTATAGGTGTAAATCTGGGCTGCTACGGAGCAATCCAGCCTACACCGGAAAAGATGCACGACCTGCTCGCCATTGCAGGCAGAGTGGAAGAGCGCATCGGAAGAAAGCTGGAATTCATTTCCGGCGGTGCTACGAGCACTTACACTATGGTTCACTGGGGCACACTGCCCGAAGGAATTAACCACCTCCGCATAGGCGAAGGAGTTATTCCTGCCTACGACCTGCCCTTCGACTGGGGCATTACGGACCTGCTGGACTACACAGACAGAGATATTTTCACTTTAAGAGCTCAGGTTCTTGAAGTTCGCACAAAACCCAGCTATCCCCAGGGCACTTTCTGCATCGACTGTTTCGGCGGAAAACCGACGTTTACAGACAGAGGCGAAAGAAAGAGAGCCCTCGTGGGAATTGGCAGGGCAGACGCGGGCAACGTTATGGATATTATGCCGAGAATGGAAGGCGTTGAAGTTCTCGGAGGCTCTTCGGACCACCTTATACTGGACGTGGAGGACTGCAAAACCGAGCTTAAGGCCGGCGATGTCCTCGAATTCGACATAAGGTATTCCGTTATGCTCCCCATAACAAACAGCCCGGATGTTGAAAAAATATACGTGGAATAATGCAGAAATTAAAGAAAACCGCAGCGCTGCTTATGGCTCTGGTATTTGCCCTTGCCATGACAGGCTGTACGACTTACGATAACTTCCGCCATGCCTTCTTCGAAGAAGACCACCAGGACATGGAAGTTATAAAAATAGGCGTGTTTGAACCGCTCACCGGCACGGATGCGGCTGCAGCTGCAGACGAGGTGAGGGGCATGGAACTGGCTCACGAGCTGTTCCCCGAGATTGAAAACGCCAAAATAGAATTTATATACGGAGATAACCAGTCCGACGTGGAAATGGCAAGAACAGTGGCTCAGCAGCTGGTAGACCAGGGCGCAAACCTGGTGCTCGGCAGCTATAGAAGCACTCTGTCCCTTGCGGGCAGCGACATTTTCGAAGCTGCTTCCGTGCCTGTAATCTGCGCGACCTGCACAAATCCGCTGGTGACCCAGACTAACGAATTCTACTTCAGAGTCTGCTTTATCGATGCCTACCAGGGCATAAGCGCTGCAAAGTACATTACGGATTACCTGGGCAGAACCAGTGCGGCCTGCCTTAAGAAATCCGGCGACGACTTTGCCAACGCAATGATCGAGCAGTTCCAGAAGCAGATGGAAAAGACCTGCGGCCCCGGCAGCGTTGTTGTGGTGGAATATCCTGCAAACACAGAGGATATTACCCCTTATCTGAACCGCATCCGCGCTGCAGGAATGGACTGCGTGTTCTTCCCCAGCACTTCTGCAGACGGAAGCAATGTGCTTTCCGATGCGGAAATTTTCGGATTTAACTGGGTCGGCTGCTCCAAGTGGGCAGATATCGCAAGCTACAACAGCGATTTCACCGAATCCATGGGTTGGTTCAGCAGAATTACCTACGTACAGGACTTCGATATCGATTCCCAGCTTACGTCCATGACGGAGCAGTTTATCGATGCCTACAAGGCTAAGTACGGCGAAAACGAGACTCCCAGCGAAAGCTGCGCCCTCGGTTTCGATGCGTACCTGCTTGCCCTGCAGGGTCTTCGCGACAGCGCCGGCACCACAGACGGTGTCATCATTACAGCCAAGTTAAAGAACGTCCGCGGCCTGGAAGGCGCCACCGGTGTTATAACCATGAACTCCCAGGGTGACCCAACCAAAGACGTTGTTATAGAAGCAATAACTAGTGAAGGCTCCAAAGCCGTATTCACTGCATCCCCGAACTAATAAAGGAGAATTAAAATGACAGAACAGATTAAGAGCGCACTTGAACAGATTCGTCCCTTCCTGCAGAGAGACGGCGGCGACGTACAGTTCGTTGAATATGCAGACGGTATCGTTAAGGTACTCCTCGAAGGCCACTGCGCAGGCTGCCCCCACGCTCAGGCTACAGTAAAGGGCGGAATTGAAACAATGCTTAAGGAACAGTTCCCCGAAATCGTTGCAGTAGAAGCAGTTAACCAGTATTAATTTTTAAAATGACCGAACCTCGTACAAGATCAAGATCCGAAGAAAGAAAGGCTGCAAGAGCCAGAAAGAAGAGAATCCGCGTAAACTGGATGCGCATGAGCTGCGCTCTGCTCGTCCTGTTTGCACTTATTTTTGCAGGCCTCCTGTTCTGGCCCATCAGTGCGACCGAAGAACCGGAAATCATAGAAGAACCGGAAGTTATCGAACCCATCCATCTTTCCTTAAGATGCGCAGGGGACATTATGTGCCACAAGCCTCAGCTTAATGCTGCCTACGACAGTGCGTCCCAGTCCTATAAATTCGACGAAGACTACAAGTACGTAGCTCCTTATATTCAGG
Organism: Clostridia bacterium; assembly: GCA_024403005.1. Lineage (GTDB taxonomy): Bacteria > Bacillota > Clostridia > Peptostreptococcales > Anaerovoracaceae > RUG11894. The sequence continues at coordinate 25,468 of JAKSSQ010000001.1, forward strand.
AAGCAGACCTGGCTCTGGCAAACGTTGAAACCACATTCAGGGGCGACGGAAATTATAAGGGATATCCCATATTCAATGCTCCCGAATCTCTGGCATCCGCAATTAAGAATGCGGGCTTTGACGTTGCGTTCACATCCAACAACCACATGATCGACACAGGCATGGCCGGTGTTCAGAACACTATCGATGTCCTCCGCAAGTACGGTCTTACTACAGTTGGGTCACGCCACGAAGGCGAAAACAGATCCGCTATCGTAGATGTTAACGGAGTTAAGGTCGGTATCGTCGCATATACCTACGAATCTCCCATCGTTAACGGTTACAGAACCATTAACGGCAACTACATCCCCAAGGGCGGAAACGACCTGATCAATTCCTTCAGAAGCGACTCCAGGCTGGCCTACGCCATCGACGAAGACCGCGCTGCCATCGCATCTGAAATCCAGTGGTGCAGAAATAACGGCGCTCAGATCGTTGTTACTTACTTCCACTGGGGCATTGAATACCAGAGAAAGCAGTCCGACAGCGAAATTAAGATGGCTCAGTTTGCTGCAGACGCAGGTGCAGACATTATCTTTGCGTCTCACCCCCATCTGCTGCAGGGCATCGACAAGTTCGAAATCCAGGTTAAGTATCCCGAACCTGAACCCGAACCCGAGCCGGAAATCGTAGAAGAACCGAAGGATCCCTTCGTAATCCGTCTGCGCAAGCTCTTCGGCTTAATTAAGGAACCTGAACCCGAACCGGAACCTGAACCCGAACCCAAGCCCGAATACTGGACAAAGGTTGTTCCCGTATTCTATTCCATGGGCAACTTTATCTCCAACCAGCGTATCGAAACTTTAAGCGATTACACAGCTAACGCAAGATATACAGAGCAGGGCATGCTGGCATGTGTAGATCTGGATTACAATCCGGAAACTCTGGAAATCTCCAACGTTGTAATCAAGTGCATCCCGACCTGGGTGGAAAAGTACAACAAGAACGGTAAAACTACTTACTACATAATTCCCCTTGCAGGCGATTTCGAAAACAACCCTGAACTCAATGCAAGCGGACACGTTAATAGAGCAAAGAATGCGCGCCAGGACGTTATCGATCTTGTAGGCGCAGAATATGTCTACTAATGGATATCAGATTTGAAGTTGCAAAAAAACTGGCTAAACCGGCGCCCAAAGCCCCCGGCATTACGCTGCGGAGCATTAAAGGCCCCGGCGAGGACGGCGTCTGCTCCATGATAATAATGGCGGGCGATTATAAGCCTGTGCGCGAAAGCGCAGCTGCATTTAAGATGCTTAAAGGCTGCAATCTGGCCTGCAGGTCCAGAGGACGCAGCCTGGAGATCTACGCGGAGGGCGAGGACTGCATATATACGATTATGGAGTTCGGTCTGGGCTTGAGCTTCAACAGCGAAGACGCCATGGAGGTCATAGATTTCTTTGCAAAGAATGTGGCCGGCACGGAGCTTAAGGCGGAAGCGATCGACATGACTACGGAAGATCTTAAGCTTTCCTGCATAGTTTCCGCTGCGGACGACTGCGACAAAGAAGCTGTCTATTCCGCCTATGCGGCCGCTGCAGGGCGCTACGACATGGGAATTATAAAATAATTTGTCAAAATTGATGCAAATCAGCCTTTTGGACAGGTTTTAGGGCCTGAACCAACGGGCTGATTTTTTTATATCTTTATGCATAAAGGGTTAAATATGCAGAAAAACCGCGAATATTTGCAAAATTTAATGCATTGGAATGTATAAATGAAACACCTGGCTGCGTGTGCGTCCTTTCAGCCCTGCGGGCTGATGGGGTCACTGCCCGAAACCCCTTATATTGCAAGGGATTCGGGGTTTGAAAAAATTTCAGAAAAATTGAAAAATCTTTCAAAAAACACTTGAAAGTATTCATGGAGTGTTGTATATTAATAGGGCTTGCTTTGGGCGGGTAAATGGTTGAAAAAACCTTCCGACCCAGCGTAGAAGCAGAAAGTTGCAGAGCTATCTGGTAATTTCTGCCGAGAATTGTCAGGCCTTCCGAGCCTGGCGAAGGAGTTCTCGCATTTTTGCTTTGAGTAGAAATTCAGGAAACACACGGTAGCGTGTACCGAAAGGACGCAAAGCTGGGAAACCTTGAAAATTCAAGGCAAGACGCAAGAAAAACCGTCACACAGATATAGCGAAAATGTGTGAAAAGACAAACGGTGAAGACGGAATTCACCAAGCAAACACTAGAAAGGAATTTTAAACACAATGAGTAGTCAGAAAATCAGAGTAAGACTCAAGGCTTATGACCACAAGGCTTTAGACCAGTCCGCAGAAAGAATTGTTGAGACTGCAAAGAAGACAGGCGCAGAAGTTAGCGGCCCCATCCCCCTTCCCACAGAAAAGCAGGTGGTTACAATCCTGAGAGCTGTTCACAAGTATAAGGACAGCAGAGAACAGTTCGAACAGAGAACTCACAAGAGACTCATCGATATCCTGAACCCGACAGCAAAGACAATCGACGCTCTCACAAAGCTCGACATGCCCGCAGGCGTAGATATCGAAATTAAACTGTAAGTACTAGAGTAACGATAGATTACTAATGTGCTTAGAATGATTGCCGTTGATGAGCAATAAAGCTTCAGACGACAATCCGCTGTAAGAACTTAGGAGGAAAAACATGAAAGGCATCTTAGGTAAGAAGATCGGTATGACACAGATCTTCTCCGAAGCAGGAGAAATGATTCCTGTAACAGTCATTGAAGCCGGCCCCTGCGTGGTAACCCAGCTCAAGACTGAAGAAACCGACGGCTACAAGGCTGTACAGATGGGTTTCGAAGACCAGAAGGAACAGAGACTGACAAAGCCCGCTAAGGGACACTTCGCAAAGGCAAACGTTGCCTGCAAGAAGTATGTCGGCGAATTCAGACTGGCAGAAGAAGAAAACTACGAACTTGGCCAGACAATCACAGCAGCAGACTTCGAAGAAGGCGCTAAGCTGGACATCACAGGCACTTCCAAGGGTAAGGGAACTCAGGGTAACATCAAGAGACACCACCACAGAAGAGGACCTATGAGCCACGGTTCCAAGCACAAGAGACTCCCCGGTGGTCTCGCAGCTGCTACATATCCTTCCAGAGTATTCCTTGGAAACAAGGCTCCCGGAAGAATGGGCAGAGATACAGTAACAATGCAGAACTTAGAACTTGTTAAGGTAATCGCAGACAGAAACCTGATGCTCGTTAAGGGCGCTGTTCCCGGAAACAAGGGCGGACTTCTCCGCATCAAGTATGCAGTTAAGGGACAGAAATAACGAGGTTAGAAAGGAGGAAGTCAAATGGCAAAAGTTACTATGTTAACAATGGCTGGTGCTGAAGCAGGCGTTATCGAACTGAACGACGCTATCTTCGGAATCGAGCCCAACGAATACGCAGTACATGCAATTATCAAAAACTACCTGGCTAACCAGAGACAGGGCACACAGTCCGCTAAGACAAGAGGCGATGTTCGCGGAGGCGGCAGAAAGCCTTTCAGACAGAAGGGTACAGGTCGTCACAGACAGGGTTCCACAACAGATCCTTCCCAGATCGGTGGTGGCGTAGTATTCGCACCCAAGCCCAGAAGCTACAGATACACAGTTCCCAAGAAGCTTAAGAGACTGGCAATGCTCTCCGCTCTCTCTTCCAAGGTTGCTGAAAACGAAATCATCGTTCTCGACAAGCTGGAAATGAGCGAACCCAAGACAAAGGAAATGATCAAGGTTCTCGAAGCTGTAAAGGCTGGCAAGAAGTCCCTGATCGTAACAGCTGCTAACGATACAAACGTAATCAAGAGCGCTGCTAACATCCCTGGCGTTACAACAACAACAGTTGGCCAGATGAACGTATACGAAATCATCAACCATGTAAGCTTCATCATCACAAAGGATGCTGTAGCTAAGCTCGAGGAGGTATATGCATAATGAGAACTCCTTATGACGTAATTATCACACCCGTTATCTCTGAAAAGAGCATGGACGACGCTGCTGATAAGAAGTACACATTCAAGGTTGCTAAGGATGCAACAAAGCCCGAAATCAAGGCTGCTGTAGAAGAAGCTTTCGGCGTATCCGTAGTAAAGGTAAACGTAAGCAATTACGACGGCAAAGTTAAGAGACAAGGAAAGTATGTTGGCAGAACAGCTTCTTACAAGAAGGCTATCGTAACACTCTCCGAATCCAGCAAGACAATCGAGTTCTTCGAAGGACTCTAAAGTAGGAGGAATTAAACAATGGGTATTAAAAAGTATAAGCCGACTACTCCGGGTTTAAGAGGAATGACAGTCTCCACATTCGAAGAGATCACAACATCCACTCCGGAAAAGTCCCTGACATACACATTAAAGAAGAATGCAGGACGTAACAACAGAGGCTGCATCACCGTTAGACATCAGGGCGGTGGTTACAGAAGAAAGTACAGAGTTATCGACTTCAAGAGAAACAAGGACGATATCGCTGCTACAGTAAAGACTATTGAATACGATCCTAACAGAACAGCTAATATCGCACTGGTTTGCTACGCAGACGGTGAAAAGAGATACATCATCGCTCCCAACGGACTCAAGGTTGGCGACGTTCTCTTCTCCGGCGCAGCTGCTGACATCAAGGTTGGCAACGCACTGCCCCTCGCAAACATTCCTGTAGGTACAATCATCCACAACATCGAACTCAAGCCTGGCAAGGGCGCTCAGCTCTGCAGAGCAGCTGGTAACGGTGCTCAGCTCATGGCTAAGGAAGGTGCTTACGCTCAGGTAAGACTCCCGTCCGGCGAAGTTAGAAAGATTGCTATGAACTGCAGAGCAACTATCGGCGAAGTTGGCAACATCGACCACGAACTGATTTCCATCGGTAAGGCAGGAAGAAAGAGACACATGGGTATCCGCCCGACAGTACGCGGTTCCGTAATGAACCCGAACGATCACCCCCACGGCGGCGGCGAAGGCAAGGCACCCGTTGGTCGTCCTGGTCCTGTTACTCCCTGGGGTAAGCCTGCTCTTGGTTACAAGACAAGAAAGAAGAACAAGGCTTCTAACCAGTACATCGTTAAGAGAAGAAATCAGAAGTAGTTGAAGGAGGACACATAAATGAGCAGATCCTTAAAGAAGGGCCCGTTCGTAGATGCAAAGCTGCTTAAGGCAGTAGATGCTATGAACGCAGCTAACGATAAGAAGGTCATCAAGACCTGGTCCAGACCATCAACTATCTTCCCCCAGATGGTAGGACACACAATTGCTGTATACGACGGCAAGAAGCACGTTCCCGTATACATCACAGAAGACATGGTAGGACATCGCCTTGGCGAATTCGCTCCTACAAGAACATTCAGAGGACACGCTGGTTCCTCCAAGGTTAAGTAAGGAAGGAGATATACAATGGAAGCAAAAGCACTTGCAAAATATGTAAGAATGTCTCCGACAAAGATTGCACCTGTTGCCGATCTGGTAAGAGGTAAGAACCTTCAGGAGGCACTGACCATCTTAAAGTTCACACCGGGTAAGGCATCCGAATTCATCGAAAAGGTTGTTCAGTCTGCAGCAGCAAACGCTGAAAACAATTTCGACATGGATCCTTCCAAGCTCTATGTAGCAGAAATCTGCGTTAACCAGGGCCCCACAATGAAGCGCTGGAGAGCAGGTGCTCAGGGTAGAGCTGGCATGATTCTCAAGAGAAGCAGCCACATCGGCGTTACTTTAAAGGAAAGATAATCATTAGGAGGTTATTATGGGTCAGAAAGTAAGCCCGCATGGATTCAGAGTGGGCGTTATCCAGGACTGGGATTCCAAGTGGTATGCAGATAAGAAGAACTTCGCTGATTATCTTGTTGAAGACAACAAAGTCAGAGAATTCGTAAAGAAGAAGCTCTATCTCGCAGGCGTATCCAAGGTTGTCATCGAAAGAGCAGGCGAAATGAAGGTTAGCGTGCTCACAGCTAAGCCGGGCATGGTTATCGGCAGAGGCGGCGACGGCATCGATCAGCTGAAGAGCGAAATCGAAAAGCTCACAGGCAAGTCCGTAATCATTAATATTGTAGAACTCAGAAGACCTGAAACAGATGCACAGCTCACAGCTGAAAGCATTGCTCAGGCTCTGGAAAAGAGAGTATCCTTCAGAAGAGCCATGAAGCAGGCAATCCAGAGAACTATGAAGTCTGGTTGCAAGGGTATCAAGGTTGTTATCAGCGGCCGTGTAGGCGGTGCTGAAATCGCTAGAAGCGAAAAGTACTCTGAAGGTAATGTTCCTCTTCACACACTCCGTGCGAACATCGACTACGGCTTCACAGAAGCTGATACACAGTATGGCCGCATCGGCGTAAAGGTTTGGATCAACCAGGGTGAAGTACTCGAAAAGGGTCTCATTCCTTCCATTCCCGAAGAAAAGGAAACAAAGCGCGAAGGTCGCGGTAAGAGAGATGGCCGTAGAGAAAGAAGAGACGGCGATCGCAGAGACAGAAGAGACGGCCGCAAGGGTGGCAGATTCGAAGAAAGAGAAGTTAAGAAGTTCGAAAATCCCCGCAAGCGTCCCGCTAAGCCTGTCGTAGAAGAAGTTGTAGAAGAAGCTGTAAGCGAAGTGGAAACCTCCGCTCCTGCAGAAGAATAAAGGAAGGAGGACCAAGCTATGTTAATGCCTAAGCGCGTTAAGCACAGAAGACTCCACAGAGGCAGAATGAAGGGTATCGCAACCAAGGGTAACAACGTTACTTACGGTGAATACGGTCTCGTAGCTCTTGAACCCTCTTGGATCACAGCAAACCAGATTGAAGCAGCACGTATTGCCATGACAAGATCTATCAGAAGAGGCGGTCAGGTATACATCAAGATTTTCCCTCACAAGTCCGTTACTAAGAAGCCCGCTGAAGTTCGTATGGGTTCCGGTAAAGGTTCTCCCGAATATTGGGTAGCAGTAGTAAAGCCCGGAAGAGTTATGTTCGAGATCGGCGGAGTTTCCGAAGAAGCTGCAAGAGAAGCAATTCGTCTGGCTTCCCACAAGCTCCCCGTAAAGTGCAAGTTCGTTAAGAAGGAAGAAGCATAATGAAAATTGAAGCAATCAAGAAGATGAGCCAGACCGAGCTTGCAGCTGAGGAACTGAAGCTGAAGAAGGAGCTGTTCAACCTCCGCTTCCAGCACGTTACCGGCCAGCTTGAGAATCCGCTCAAGATGAAGGAAATTAAGAAGGACATCGCTAGAATCAAGACTGTCATGAGAGAGAACGAGCTCAAGGCAGCTGACAAATAACTGAAAGGAGGATGCACGAATGTCTAATGAAAGAAATCTCAGAAAGACCAAGGTTGGTTTTGTAGTAAGCAACAAGATGGAGAAGACTATCGTTGTTGCAATCGAAGAATCCCGTCGCCATTCTCTTTACGGTAAGTCTGAAAAGATCACCAAGAAGTTCATGGCACACGATGAAGAAAATCAGTGCCAGATCGGCGATAAGGTAAAGATCATGGAAACAAGACCTCTGTCCAAGAACGTAAGATGGAGACTTGTTGAAATCGTCGAGAAGGTTAAGTAAGGAGGCACCAGATGATTCAGAATGAAACAAGACTGAAGGTTGCTGACAATTCCGGCGCAAAGGAACTCTTTTGCATCCGTATTCT
>JAKSSQ010000010.1 GCA_024403005.1 Clostridia bacterium
TCGCAGCCTGCAAAAACCAGAACAAAATGTTTTATAAAGCTCATGGCAATTGCTACCGGCTGATATTTAAATTCTGGAGCCGAATCCTTATACCAGGAGTCCAGTTCTGTCAAAGAGTTCTGGACTGACGTTTCAAGAAGGCTAATATTATCAGCGTTTTTCTTCTGAATCCCTTCCAAATCGGAATCCTGCTGCATTTTAATTTCCACATCGCTGAAACTGTATCGATGCGGGGCAATCTCCGAATTTACATCTTCGTATTTGCTCACAAGCGAAGCTTTTAACGGGCCTACGATTGCGGATACATCGCTTGCAGAGCTGCCGATTACGGTGACCTCAATGCAGGATTTGTAATAATTGGCTTCACCTTTTATTACTTCTCTGATGTATTTGCACTCTGTTTCGATAGCTGAATTATCAAGGATGTACTCTGCTGCACCGGCATTGTTTATGTAATCTGAATAGATATTTAGTATGCGTTTTTCGTCGCGTATGCTCTGGTATGCCTGTTCTGCGGTGGAATAATAACCGACGTTAATATCAAATTCAAAAGTTCCGCAGCACTCATTTTCAGGATCGATTTGCATGAGCAATGAATTGTCATTATATTCCAGCTGGCTGGCCCTGCGGCTGTTAAGATCCTTCAGCCGGCTTATGAGCAAATCTTCTTTTTCGGACCATGCCTCCAGTTCGCTTTCGAAAAAATCTTTAGCAGCCTCGTATTTTGTGCTGTCCAAAATGACTGTTACTTCTCTGAAATTTAAAGAAATACCGGCAATTATTCCGATGATAATCCCAAACATCAGAGCAAATCGCCAGTTTTTCAGAAATTTATATAATATACCCCTTAGATTTATTGTTCTGCTATTATCCTTTTGCATCCGTATGTATTACTTTCCATAAACCTTATATATTAACCGATTTTGGTTAATATTCAATATACACCAAATACGGTTATCATTCAAGGTATCGAAAGGATAAACACAGTACCAATGATCACCTATGACCCTTTATGGAAGACTATGAAGCAGAAAAATGTTTCACAGTATTCATTAATAAAGAATTTTCATATAAGTCCGGCCCAGATTACCCGTCTTAAAAGAAACGAGAGCGTAAGCACGCATACAATAGACACCTTCTGCGAAATTCTGGATTGCTCCGTTTCAGACATCATGGAGTATAAAAAAGCAAGTCAGACTGATAATTAAGTAAATATGCATTTAAGAAACGACAAAACCCCGGACAACAGCCCGGGGTTTCTTATTGCACCGCTTTTTGGGGACGGCGGCAGGGATATTGTTGAAACTATTACTTGAACAGCTCTGCAATCTGGATTGCGTTGGAAGCTGCGCCTTTGCGGATCTGGTCGCCGCAAACCCAGAGGGACAGGCCGTTTTCGTGGATCATGTCCTTGCGGATTCTGCCGACCCAGACCAGATCCTGGTCGGATGTGTTGAGCGGCATGGGGTACATTTCCTGATTGGGGTCATCGAAGAGCTTAACACCTTCTGCCTTGGCAAGAGCTGCCTTAGCTTCTTCTACGCTTACGGGTCTTTCCGTTGTAATGTCGATGCTTATAGCGTGGGAACGGAGAACGGGCACGCGTACGCATGTGCAGCAGACCTTCATGTCGGGCAGGTGCATAATCTTGCGGCCTTCGTTAAGGAGCTTCATTTCTTCGGAGGAGTAGCCGAGTTCGTTAACTCCGCCGATCTTCGGGATAAGGTTGAACGCTATCTGGTGAGCAAATGCCTTGTGTTCAAGAGGCTTGCCAGCTGCGTAATCCATAGCCTGCTGCTCCAGTTCCTCGAGCCCAGCCTTGCCTGCGCCGGAAACTGCCTGGTAGCTGGATGCAACCATGGTCTGGATGGGAGAAATTGCGGAGATGGGAGCTACGCCTGTGAGCGCAATAATCGTAACGCAGTTGGGGTTAGCGATGAGTCCGTTATGCTTAAATGCGTCTTCCTTATTAACTTCTGGAACTACGAGAGGCACGCCTTCTGTGAGTCTGAATTCGCTGGAATTGTCGATATAAAGAGCGCCGCTTTCCTTGATTGCGGGCCACATGGCTCTGGAAATATCGTTTTCTGCAGCGCCGAGAACGATGTCCATGCCCTTGAAAGCTTCTGCTGTTGCTTCTTCGATTACAACGTCTTCTCCATTGAACTTTACTGTGCTGCCTGCGCTTCTTGCACTTGCAAGGGGCTTAAGCTGGCTTACGGGGAAGTTTCTTTCCTGCAGAACCTTAATCATTTCCATACCAACGGCGCCTGTAGCACCGAGAATTGCAACCTTAAATTCCTTCATTTGTCTAACCTCTCTTTGTAAATCTGTCGTAAAGTACCTGTACTGCCTTTTTGTAATCGTCGTTGCTTACGCCGATAATAATGTTGAGTTCGCTCGCACCCTGAGAAATTGTACGGATGCTTATGTCGTTCTTGCCCAGTGCGGAGAAAAGGCTTCCGGAGATACCGGGGCGGCATGCCATAAGTCTGGAAACGCAGGCAACAAGTGCGATATTGTCGGTGACCGTAATGCATCCTTTTCCGAACTTTTCTTCGAATTCTGCGATAATTGCGTAGATGTGGGACTTAACCGAATCTGTGGGGACCAGGAAGTTGAACCCATCCACGCCTGTGGAAAGCTGGTCGATAACCAGGTTGTGGTTTTCCAGAATCTTAAGGGCCTGGCGGAGAACTTCCAGGTTGTGAGCCAGATCTTCGTAGTGTACATCTACTACGGAGAAGCCCTTGCGGCCTGCAATGCCTGTAATGTAGAACTTGTCTCTGTCGGATTCGGATTCTTCGAACTTTTCTGCGATTAAGGTTCCGGGAGCTTCCGGATTGCCTGTATCCTTAATTACTACGGGGATCCCTGCATCTCTTACGGGAGAAACGGATGCTTCGTGGAGAACCTTTGCACCCATGTATGTGAGTTCGCGGAGTTCGTCGTAGCTGATGTTGGGAATCGGGTAAGGATTTTCGACCAGAGCAGGGTCTGCCATTAAGATTCCGGGAACGTCTGTCCAGTTTTCGTACTTGTCTGCATTTAATGCTGCTGCGAGGAGAGAACCTGTAATGTCGGAACCTCCGCGGCTCATGAGTGCCAGGCTGCCGTCGGGCATTGTGCCGTAGAAGCCGGGAACTACGATCTTTCCGGAAGACTTTTCGAAAGCTTCCTTGAAAGCTGCGTAGGTCTTTTCTCTGTTAATGCTCTTGTCGTAGTTGAAGAATACGTGTCCGTAGGAATCCACGAAGTCGAAGCCCAGGTGAGCTGCCATAATTCTGGCGGAGAGGTATTCGCCTCTGGATACGAGGAATTCCTTGTCTGCGCCGTTTACCAGCTTTTCCTCGATAGCTGCGAATTCAGCTTCTGCGTCGAAGTTTGCGTTGAGCCCATCAGCGATTTCTTCATATCTGGACTTAATAAGGTCCAGGATGTTTCTGTAATCTACACCGTACTGCACGTGTGCGTGGCAGAGGTAGAGCAGGTCTGTAATCTTGTTGTCTGCGGAATTTCTCTTGCCGGGAGCGCTTACTACCACTGCTCTGCGGCTATCGTCTGCCAGGACGATATTCTTTACGTTTTCGTATCTGGAAGCTTCTGCAAGGGAGCTTCCGCCGAACTTCACTACTTTAAGCATTGTCTTTCTCCTTTGTTAATAAAAAACCGCCTGTCCGTATAGAACAAGCGGTGGTGTTTCTTTTATCTGAATACCTTATCTTTCGCTCTGTTCCATACGCAAAACTGCCCCGATCCCTGTGGTACCGGAGGTGGTAGTAGTGCATGTAGTTGTGAACATTGCGAATGCGAACATTAAAGGTAATCCTTTCTTTAAGATGTCCTAATTTTACTATCGCATTTTCCGATTGTCAATATCATTTTTTACGATTGATTGATAAATTTATTTAATCGCTTCTGCAATAATAAAAAACGCCGGAATCGGTCGATTTAAACCGGTTCCGGCGTCTTATTTTTCTTTAAAGTTTATTTATGGAAGCTATGCCATTCCTAAACCGGAAGCCTGGCTTTCCTTTGCCATTTCCTTCTGCTGAAGTTCCTTGCCGGCATCCTTTTCAACAGGCTGCTTTGTCTTAAGGTTTCTGTATTCCAGGGCAAATTTTGAAAGCTCGGAAGCTACCTTTGCATCGATGGGCTGCTTGCACATTGCATTAATCTTGTCCTGCGGCAGGTTCTTCGTCATGCTCTGGAAAACAGGGTCGTCCGCAAGGTTTCTGGCTGCAGCGCTGAAATAGTTTTCCGGCTTCGCACCGTACTGCTTTGCCTTGTCGTAGCCGCTGCTGAGAGACTTATCTTCGGAAAATTTGAGTCTCTTGAACTCGAAATCCATCTTAGTGCTTTCGGAGAAAGCAACAAATACCCTGGCGAGATCGTCTGCTGAGGGTTTTTCAATTGCCTGAAGATCCGCCTTGTACTTATCCAGTCCAACCTGGAACTGAGCCATGAAATCCAGATCCTTATCGCCGAGTTTAAGATCCTTTAAGCCTTCCTTCTTTTCGTTTACAGCCTTTGCATTGGCTTCAGCCTTAAGTTTTTCTTCTGCTTTTGCCTTTGCTCTTGCTTCTTGTGCTGCCTGCAGCTGAGCCTGCTTTTCCTGGTACTGCTCTACTGTAAGGCCTTGTATATCTGCAGCAGCCTTAATCTGTTCGTACGCAACTGCATTTGCTTTGGTCGTAAGATCTTTCTGAGCAGCCTGCAGATTTCCCGGCTTCATGCTGTTGTTGTAATATACCTTAGACCTGGTGACCCCGGCGCGCAGCTTTTCGGATTCCTGGAATCTTTCCAGTTCTGCTTCGTATCTGCGAACGCTGTTAAGGCCCCATGTCTTGCCGAAAAGGTCGCCTATAACAGAGATAAGGGAATCTACTGCCTTTTCCACAAAGCTCGGTTCCTTCGGCTTTGGTACATCCGGGAATGCCGGCGGATTTGCAACAGCTTCGCCTACCAGCAGCTTGTTTCCGAAGAACGGCTGGCAGAGAATCGGATCCTTCTTATCTGCTTCTTCGATTGGAATTGCGTAGAACGGGTCGCCTGCTTCGTACAGTGCATCCATAGCCTCTGCATCCAGAACACCGGTCTTACCCATAATGGTTCTGTAAATTATCGGCTGATCGTTAGCGCCTACCTGGTTGCGGATGGCCGTCGTCCAATCGGCGAGAGAGCTGACCTTTGCGGTGGAAATATCGGTGAGTGTAACGATTTCCGGGAGATAACTTCCGCTTGTTCCCAGTTTTGATACAAGGTTTTTATCAATTAAATTGTAGACAAGAGGCTCCGGAAGTTTCTTAAGTGCGGTGAAATCAACGAAACTTGCAAGCGGGTGAGCCATGCTGCTGACTTCCGTGAGGAAAAGGTTTGAAGAGCCGTAAAGGCTGCCGTATTTAACCTCAGCATCGGCGAGTTCTTCCTGTGTAAAGCCATCTTTATACAGAGGCAGCAGCTTCTCGCTTTCCATGCCCATGGAACTTGCAATTCGCACTTCGCGGTACAGATCCAGTTTCTTTTCCGGCGTATCGGCAGTCATAATCCGGTTGTTGAGGTCTGCCATGTGGTCTGCAGCCTTTTTCAGTTCACCGGGTGCAAATTTATTAAATTCTTCCTTGAATTTATCTGCGTCGAAGGGCTCGGTATTTATGATTTCGTAAAGAGCTTCTCGCGTTTCCTTGGAGCCATAAAGGTCGATGTAGCCGGCAAGGGCTTCAACAGATCTCTGCTCTTTAAAAGTGCCGACTCTTATGCAGGCACTGCGAATCGGAGAGAACATAATGTCGATTTCCACGTCGGTCATGACATCCATAACCTTATCCTGGATCTTTCTCTGAGATTCAAGGACTGCAAGGTTCGGCTTATAGGAATCCGGGAGTGCGCTGACAAATGCATCGATGCTTTCCGCGTGGGTAGCGTTGGCAGGCTGGAATTTTGTTCTTATCTGCTCTTTCTGCTCCGGTGTCAGTCTTTGAGAGCTGAGATCCGTACGGAAATTGGAGAATTCAGCGCTGTTGCGGATTTTTTCGGATATGGTAATAAAATACGGCATGGAAACCTCCTGAGTTTATACTTTTCTATCTTGTATTATACAGGGGAAAAGGACACAAAACAGATACACAAATTCAGATTCTGCAAAGAAATCCAAATAAAGCAAAAAACCGGGAGGCACCCCGGTTTTCCGCGCATTATATCACTTGCTACTGTGCTTTCTTGGACTTGTAATCTTCGAGAGCAGCCTGAATAGCCTCTTCCGCAAGGACAGAGCAGTGCATCTTGTGGGCGGGCAGACCGTCCAGAGCCTCTGCTACAGCCTTATTGGTGAGTTCCATGGCCTCGGACACGTGCTTGCCCTTAATGAGCTCCGTAGCCATGGAGCTGGATGCGATTGCACTGCCGCATCCGAAAGTTTCGAATTTAACGTCTTCTATAATTTCCTCGTCGTTAATCTTAAGGTAAATCTTCATGATGTCGCCGCAGGCAGTGTTTCCGACTTCGCCTACACCGCTGGGATCTTCGATAGTTCCTACGTTTCTGGGATTACGGAAATGGTCCATAACCTTATCGCTGTAAAGTGCCATAATTTCCTCCTACAAAATAAATTCTCTCTTGCCGCTCTGCAGGTCTCTCCAAACGGGAGACATTGCACGAAGTCTTTCAACTACAGACTTTACGGACTGGATCATATAATCGATTTCTTCTTCTGTTGTATTTTCGCCGATGGAAAGTCTTAAGGAACCGTGAGCCACATCGTGGACTCTGCCGATAGCCAGAAGTACATGGCTAGGGTCAAGAGAACCGGAAGTGCAGGCAGAACCGGAAGATGCGCTTATTCCCAGATCGTCCAGGAAGAGCAGCAGACTTTCGCCTTCGATGCCCTCGAAGCAGAAGTTTACATTGCTGGGAAGGCGATGATTGCGGTCACCGTTAAGTACGGAGTGAGGGATTTCTGACAGGCCTGCGATTAACTTATCCCTGAGAGGTATTAACTTTTCGGTGACCGCATCGATGTTTCCACAGGCTTCTTCTAATGCAGCAACAAGGCCCATAATTCCGGCAGTGTTTTCTGTGCCGCCGCGCTTGCCTCTTTCCTGGGAACCGCCTTCGATAATATTTGTGAGAGGAATGGTCTTAGCACTGTAGAGGATGCCTGTTCCCTTGGGGCCGTGGAATTTGTGGCCGGACAGGGAAAGCATGTCGATGTTCTGTTCCTTTACGTTAATGTGCAGGTGGCCTGCGGCCTGTACTGCGTCAGTGTGGAAGAGGACTCCCATTTCCTTGCAGACTGCACCAATTTCGGGAATGGGCTGTACTGACCCAATTTCGTTGTTTGCGTACATTATGGTTACCAGGCATGTATCCGGACGGATAGCTGCCTTAACCTGTTCAGGTGTTACGATGCCGTTTTCGTGTACATCCAGGAGGGTTACTTCGAAACCTTCCTTTTCCAGCTTATTAAGGGTGTGAAGCACGGCATGGTGTTCAAACGCGGTGGAAATAATGTGCTGTTTGCCCTTCTTTTCGCCTATTCTTGCGGCAGATACGATCGCCTGGTTATCGGCTTCGCTTCCGCCGGAAGTAAAGGTGATTTCTCTTGCTTCGCAGCCAAGGCATTTTGCAGCTCTTTCTCTCGCATTCTGGAGAGCTTCTGCAACAACCTGGCCGGTTGAATAAAGGCTGGACGGGTTGCCGAAATATTCCTTCATGAAAGGAATCATGGCATTTATGGCTGTATCGCTCATTGCGGTGGTTGCCGCATTATCTGCATAAATTTTCATCATAGGATATGCCCTTTCTATTTACCTACTGTTTAGGTAGTATTTATTGCAATTACATAATAGCGAGTATTACCTACCTTGTCAATAGGTATTTAAAGAAATTAGTTTTGCCTGGCTTGCAGCACGGAAAAATGCATTAAAAAACGGCCCGGATTAACCGGACCGTTAATAAATTTCTTATTCCATATCTCTTGTGGCCAGATACGCGATTATTACCGCAAGAGCGCCTGCAGTTATCTTTCCTGCGATTACCGGGCCTATGTATTCGGGGTTCACCCCTGCCGTAAAGCCCAGGTGGTCGCCCAGCGATGCGGATGCGGAGACTATCCACGCCGCGTTTATAATTATGCCGCGCTTCTTCATGTGCTTCATGGCCGGGTAGACGGGGATCGGGTTAGCCAGGCCGAATATCAAGCTGGAAACGCTTGTGGAATCCAGACCTGCCCTGCTTCCGATTTTAGTAAGCGGCTTTTCCAGAGTTCTGGAGAGCACGGAAAGTACGGGGAATGTGCCGAGGAGCACTACGCCGATCTGGGTCACCAGCTCCAGAGCTTCCAGAATCGGGGTCATGCCGGGAATAATCGCAATGCCTGTCATGTATTCGACGGCTGCGGCAGCCATGCCTGTGTAGGAAATTGCGGTCATGACCCAACCGAGTCCTGTACAGATTTTTATCATGGTCTGCTGTTTATACTTAAGGGCGACGGCCAGAATTATGGCCAGCACCAGTATCGGCATGGTGTTGTGGATCAGCATCGGAAGGCCGAAACCTGCCAGGAGTCCGCCGAGGAAAGTGCCGACAGGTATAGTGATTATGCCGAAAAGCAGGCCGTGAGCGTAGAATCTGGCATCTTCTCTTTCTACGATTCCGAAGCCTACGGGGAAGTGGAACACCAGTACGCCGCCGAACATTGCGGAGACGAACAGACCGGTATATAAACCTGCCTGAGGGTCTTCTGCCAGAGCCGTTGCGAGAGCGTAGCCGCCCATGTCGTTGGCAGTTATGCCGCCGAAGAGCGCAGGATCCGCACCGATTGCCTTAAGCGCCGGCGAGATTACCGGGCCGAGCACGTCGCAGATTACCGGGGTAAGGCAGACTATGCCCGTCATACCCAGAGCCAGAGGACCCATAGCGTGGAAACCTTCGTCGAATTTTTCGCCGAGGCCAAGCTTGTTTCCGAATATTTTATCGGCAGCACCTACTGCGGCGCCGACCGCCATTATCCACATTAGAATTACATTAAAAGCCATGGGTGTAGTATACTATCAGTAAGGAACGTAAACAAGGAGCAAACCATGAAAAAATTCAAGATTAAAGCCTTAAGCCTGGCTGCAGCTGCGGTAATAGCCCTGTCTTCCGCATCGCCGGCCTACGCGTGGATGCCGACACCGGATCTGGTTACACAGGCAGAGCTCGGCAATCTGTTTTTCAACGGATTTTCCATAGAAAAAATTATTTCCGGCGTTATAAACAATGCCTCTTTAAAGCTGGAAAAGTATAAACTGCTGCTGGAAGGCAAGACTCCGGAAGAACCGGTCGTTACAAACCCGGAAAAGCCAGACGCAGGCGAAGCTCTGCCCTATTCCCTTCCGGAAAGCGTAAAGAGCGGCTATTTGTTCAAGCCGGCAGACGCAGGAAAATACTCGGGCAGCCACTACAAAAAGCTTAACGGCAATGTGCCCGTTTTCGCCGATTCTGACCTGGCAAAGGAGGCTTATGAGAAATATGGCAGGCGCGACAGTTTAAACCGCTGCACGGCCGCAATAGCCCTGTTAGGAAAGGAATTAATGCCCACAGAGCCCCGCGGAAGCATTAGCGGAATTAAGCCCACCGGCTGGCACACCGTCCGCTACGACGACCTTATCCAGGACCAGTACCTGTACAACCGCAGCCACCTGCTCGCCTATTCCCTCACCGGAGAAAACGCCAACGAGGACAACCTTATTACCGGCACGCGCTACATGAACCAGGAAGGCATGGAACCCTTCGAAAGCCGCATCGCAAACTACATTAACCGCACCGGCAACCACGTGCTCTACAGAGTGACCCCCATTTTCGAAGGGAATAACCTCCTCGCCAGCGGAGTCCACATGGAAGCTGTTTCCCTGGAAGACGGCGGCGACGGAATCATGTTCAACGTCTACGTCTACAACGTGCAGCCCGGCATCGTAATCGACTACAAAGACGGCAGCAGCTACGCGGAGCCCGCAGAAAAAATAGAAGAAATAAAAAAGCCGGAGCCCGCAGAAGACGTTAACAATAACGCTTCGCAGAACTCCGGGATTGTTAAGCCGGGTAACACCTCCGGCGGTGATTATTCAGAATACACTTACGTGCTGAACACAAACACCTTTAAATTCCACTACCCAAACTGCGCATCCGTTGCGCGAATGTCCGAAAAGAACAAGCTGGGCAGCGATTTAACCAGAGACGAGCTTATGCGGCTTGGCTATTCGCCTTGCGGGAACTGCAAGCCTTAAGCAGTTTTGTGTAGATCTGGCTTACGATTATGGACACCGCTGTGACCCCAATCACTACCGCAATATTTGCAGCGAGTCTGCTGCCTAAAAGGCCGTAGAGCTTCATGGCGGCCTGGCCTCCGAAAATCATCTGCAGAGCATAGATTTCCATGGAAGCGCTGCCGATTAAGTCCCAGACCTTGCCGCGTGGAACAAATCCGGAAAGTCCGGCAATGCCTGCTGCGGCAGCTGCGGAGAAGATATAGTAAAGATCTTCGAAGGGCACGCTGAGTCTGTAGCGGAAGCCCCAGAAATACATTGCGATGTAGCCGCCGATTACGAGCAGAACATAGAGACCTGTTCGATTGCGGTCACCCTTTGCAGGGTAGGTCTTGAGCAGATATCCGGCCAGAACCGAACCGATTCTGTTGGTAAAGATAAACACTTCCTTGTAGCCGAAGCACTTGGAAAGAACCAGGCTTCCGGCGAACCACACGATTAAGACCGCAGGCACTTTATACTTGAAGTTCCACTTAAGGAACAGCGGATAAAGTACGTAGAAGATCATAATCGCAGGGATGAACCAAAGGAAGGAGCCCCCGCCCCTCTTGAAAAATTCAGAGAAAACCAGAACTTTAAGGAGCCTCGACGGAGTCCAGTGCTTTACGAAGAAGGCGAGCAGCGCGAAAGCTGCAAACCTCCCGTAGATGCGCAGGGCTCTGTCTTTTATTAAGGACGCGTAGTTTATATCCTTGCCTGCCAGAGAATATGCGGACAGAAGGAAAAAGATATCCACGCCCACATAGCCCGTTTTAATTATGAAACTTTCGACTAAGGAGCCCGTTACCGGTACCCACAGGTGGAATACCAGGATCTGCAGGGCTGCCAGAGTCTGGAGAAAGCCTTTATTATTCTTCATTTGTGCACATTACGAAAAATACGAGGTCGCCTCTTACGGAAGAAACCATTTCGTCTGCCTGAGTGCAGATGTTCCATGCCTTGTCGGCATTTTCTGTGAGTGTTGCTTCCAGTGCAGCTGCGTCGTCGGACTTAAATACATAGCCTACGAAGGGGATTGAACCAATCATCGGGGAGAACATTGTGCCTTCTGTGAAGTTGTCAACTTCTACAGTAATGCCGTTGAGCCAGCCGGGAACCATTTCCATGGGTACGAGGCTTAATTCAGCGATTTCTTCGCCTGCAGCGATGAGTTCATCGACCATCTTGTTTACATCTGTTTCGCTGGAGGAATCGAATACAGCCTGGAGCTTTGTACCTACGGTATTAGCTTCTGCTGCGGGTTCGTCCTTCTTTTCGCCGCAGCCTGCCATGCATGCTGCAGCAAGAGCAATTACTAATAAAACACTTAAAATCTTCTTCATTTTTAAATTCCTTTCTAACAACATTTTGCGCTTATATCTACCTTTAGACGTCCGCGCCGCGGAAATGTTCCGTAATTTCCACCCCTATTTTACCACATTTTCGGGGACGGGTACACTTTAGCACTCTAAAGTGTTAAAGGGGGACGGGGGTGCTTTAGCGCACTAAAGTGCTAAAGCACCCCCGTCCCTCTTTAGTCTGCTAAAGCGATAAAGCAAAAAAGAACCCGGACGAATCCGGGTTCTTTAATTAACTGATTGCGGTCAAACTACTTGAAGTACTTTACGCCGGCTTCGAACATTCTCTGTTCGTAGTTGCCGGGTACGTTTACGAGCAGACCATTGCCGGCTCTTTCGTAGTGACCCATACGAGCGAATACACGTCCGTCGGGAGATGTAATGCCTTCGATAGCATATGCGGAACCGTTGGGATTGTAACGGATGTCGCCTGTTACGTTGCCGTCCAGGTCTACATACTGTGTAGCAATCTGGCCGTTCTTTTCCAGTTCTGCGATCATTTCGGGGCTTGCAACGAAGCGGCCTTCGCCGTGGGAAATAGCTACGTTGTAAACTTCGCCTACATTTACGAGGGACATCCAGGGAGACATGTTGGAAGCAACTCTTGTTCTTACAATCTTGTTCTGGTGTCTTGCAATTGCGTTGAATGTAAGTGTCGGGAAGGTTTCGTCCGTATCCATGATCTTTCCGTAAGGAACAAGACCCATCTTAATGAGTGCCTGAGCACCATTGCAGATACCGCACATAAGGCCGTCTCTGTTGTCGAGCAGGTCTGTTACAGCGTCCTTAACAGCTTCGTTTCTGAAGAATGCTGTAATGAACTTACCGGAACCATCGGGTTCATCGCCGCCGGAGAAACCGCCGGGGATTGCGATAATCTGTGCAGTCTTAATTGCCTTTGCAAATTCTTCTACGGACTGAGCAACTGCATCTGCTGTAAGGTTGCGTACAACTACGATTTCGGGTTCGCCGCCTGCATCGCGTGCAGCCAGTGCTACGTCGTATTCGCAGTTTGTGCCGGGGAATGCCGGGATAAGAATCTTTGGCTTTGCAACCTTAATTGCGGGCTTGGGCCAGCTTGTTACCTTGTATTCGAATTCCTTGATGGGTCCGATATCCTGCTTTACGTTGCAGGGGAATACGGGTTCGAGCTTGTCTTCGTAAGCTGCGCAGAGGTCTGCCATGGGGATGCATGCATCGCCGTAAACCATGTTCTGTTCTGCTGTAACCTTACCGATAACCTGTGCGCCTTCGGGAACTTCTGTAACTTCCACGAGGAATGCACCGTAGTCGTAACCGAAGATTTCTTCTTCTGTGAGTGCGTCTGTGAATTCAAAACCAAAACCGTTACCGACAGCCATCTTCAGGATAGCTTCTGCTACGCCGCCCATGCAGGGTGTGTAGGATGCAACTGCCTTGCCTTCTCTCTGGAGCTTTGTAACCTTTTCGAAGCATTCCTTAAGGCTTTCTGCGCAGGGCAGGCCAGCTTCTGTCTTAGCGGGAGCAATTCTGATAACGGAGTTGCCTGCAGCCTTGAATTCGGGGGAGATTACGCTCTTGTTGTCGTCTGTTGCAATAGCGAAGGAAACAAGAGTGGGAGGAACGTCCAGATCTTCGAAGGTACCGGACATGGAGTCCTTACCGCCGATTGAACCAATTCCCAGATCCATCTGAGCCTTGAAAGCACCGAGGAGTGCAGCCATGGGCTTGCCCCATCTCTTGGGATCGCTGCCCAGCTTTTCGAAGTATTCCTGGAAGCGCAGGTATACATCCTTGACTTCTGCGCCTGTAGCGATGAGCTTTGCAACGGATTCAACAACTGCCAGATATGCGCCGTGGTAGGGGCTCTGTTCTGTAATGAACGGGTTGTAGCCCCAGGACATGTAAGAGCATGTATCTGCGTGTCTGCCTTCTACAGCAATCTTGTGAACCATAGCCTGAACGGGTGTCAGCTGGTTCTTGCCGCCGAAGGGCATGAGTACTGTGCCTGTACCTACTGTTGTGTCGAATCTTTCTGCAAGACCCTTCTTGGAGCAGCAGTTCAGGTCGGAAGCAACTGCAGTGAACTTTTCTGCGAAGCTGCCTTCCAGCTTCTTATTTTCAACAGCCTTTGAAGCCTTGATTTCTACGTCGATGTGCTTTTCTGCACCGTTGGAGTTAAGGAATTCTCTGGAAATGTCTACGATAGCCTTGCCGTTCCAGCAGATTGTAAGGCGCTTTTCTTCCTTAACTGTTGCAACTACAACTGCGTTCAGGTTTTCCTTAGCAGCCATTGCGATGAACTTATCTGCGTTTTCTGCAGCAACTACGCAGGCCATTCTTTCCTGAGATTCGGAAATAGCCAGTTCTGTACCGTCCAGACCTTCGTACTTCTTGGGAACCTTGTTCAGGTCGATATCGAGACCGTCTGCAAGTTCGCCGATAGCTACGGATACGCCGCCTGCACCGAAGTCGTCGCAGCGCTTAATGAGTCTTGTAGCATTACCGTCGCGGAAGAGTCTCTGGATCTTTCTTTCTTCGGGAGCGTTGCCTTTCTGTACTTCTGCGCCGCAGGTTTCTACGGAGTGGGAGTCGTGTGCCTTGGAAGAACCTGTAGCACCGCCGATACCGTCTCTGCCTGTGCCGCCGCCGAGGAGGATTACAACGTCTCCGGGAGCCGGAGTTTCTCTTACTACGTTTTCCTGGGGAGCTGCAGCTGCTACTGCGCCGATTTCCATTCTCTTGGCAACGTAGCCGGGATGGTAGATTTCGTCTACGATACCGGTTGTGAGACCAATCTGGTTGCCGTAGGAAGAATAGCCGGATGCAGCTGTGTAAGTAAGCTTTCTCTGGGGAATCTTTCCGGGAATTGTTTCGCTTAAAGGAGCCAAGGGGTCACCGGCGCCTGTTACACGCATAGCTGCGTATACGTAAGCTCTGCCGGAGAGCGGGTCTCTGATAGCTCCGCCAACGCATGTTGCAGCACCGCCGAAGGGTTCGATTTCTGTGGGATGGTTGTGTGTTTCGTTCTTGAACAGGAGGAGCCAGGGTTCTGTCTTTCCTTCGATTTCAACGTCTACCTTAACTGTGCATGCGTTGATTTCTTCGGATTCATCCAGCTTATCCAGCTTGCCGGCCTTCTTCAGAGCCTTAACTGCGATGGTAGCGATGTCCATGAAGCATACGGGCTTGGTTCTGTTCAGGTCTTCTCTTACTGCCAGGTAGTCGTTATAAGCGCCCTGGAGCAGTTCGTCTTCGAACTTAACGCTGTCGATAATTGTGCCGAAAGTTGTATGTCTGCAGTGGTCGGACCAGTAGGTGTCGATCATGCGGATTTCTGTAATTGTCGGATTTCTGTCTTCGCTCTTGAAGTATTCCTTGCAGAACTTCAGGTCGTTTAAGTCCATAGCGAGGCCGTAGTCCTTAATGAACTTCTTAAGGCCTTCTGCGTCCAGATCTGTGAACCCATCAAGTACAGCTACTTCTGTGGGAACATCGTATTCCATCTGGAGAGTTGCGGGAACTGCCAGATCTGCTTCTCTGGATTCTACGGGGTTGATTAAATATGCCTTAATTGCAGCTACATCTGCATCGGACAGGTCGCCGTAGAGAGCGTAAACCTTAGCAGCCTTAACTGTGGGTCTTTCTTCCTGAGCGATAATCTGGATGCACTGTGCAGCGGAGTCGGATCTCTGGTCGTACTGGCCGGGCAGTGGTTCAACGGCAAATACCTTAGCGTCGCCAAGGTCAAGTTCGTCGTAAACGGAGTCTACCTGAGGTTCGGAGAATACAACCTGCTTTGCATATTCGAAGAGTTCCGGACGAATATTTTCTGCATCGTAACGGTTGATAACTCTTACGGATTCCAGGCCCTTAATTCCGAGAAGGCCTGTTGCTTCGGAAAGCAGACCTCTGGCTTCAGATGCGAATGCTTCCTTCTTTTCAACAAATACTCTATATACCATTACTTATCCTTCCCCAAAGCTGCCAGAGCTTTGCTTCCAATATCGTTTCTATAGTATGCATTGCCGAAGCTAATGCGCTTAACCATCTTGTATGCAGCGTCGATTGCTGCGGGGAGATCTGCTGCTGTAGCTGTGCATCCGAGAACTCTGCCGCCGTTTGTAACCAGCTTGCCGTCCTTTTCTGCAGCCCCTGCAACATAAACGCAGGGCTTAACGTCTGCGGGGATATCCATTTCGTAGCCCTTTTCGTAGGACTGGGGATAGCCCTTGGAAGCCATGATTACGCAGCAGGCGCTTTCGTCTGCCCATTCAACGTTAATGTCTGCAAGTCTTTCTTCTGTGACCGCCATCATTACGTCCAGCAGGTCTGTCTTAAGGAGCGGCAGAACTACCTGAGTTTCGGGGTCGCCGAATCTGCAGTTATATTCGATTACCTTGGGGCCGTCCTTGGTAATCATGAGGCCGAAGTAGAGGCAGCCCTTGAATGTGCGGCCTTCCTTGTTCATTGCAGCCATTGTGGGCAGGAAAATTTCTTCCATGCAGCGGTCTGCAACTTCCTTTGTGTAATACGGGTTGGGAGCGATGGTTCCCATGCCGCCTGTGTTCAGGCCCTGGTCGCCGTCCATGGCTCTCTTGTGGTCCATGGAGGAGATCATGGGAACTACTGTCTTACCGTCTGTGAAGGAAAGAACGGATACTTCCGGGCCTTCCAGGAATTCTTCGATAACGATATTGTTGCCGCTGTCGCCGAACTGCTTATCTTCCATGATAGACTTGATTGCGTCCTTAGCTTCTTCGCGGCTCATTGCGATGATAACGCCCTTACCGAGAGCAAGGCCGTCTGCCTTGATAACTGTGGGGATGGGGCAGCTTTCAACGTACTTCTGTGCAGCCTTTGCATCGCTGAACACTTCGTAAGCAGCTGTGGGAATGCCGTACTTCTTCATGAGGTCCTTGGAGAATACTTTGCTGCCTTCGATGATTGCAGCCTTAGCCTGCGGACCGAAGCAGGGAATTCCTTCAGCTTCCAGAGCGTCTACGCAGCCGTCTACAAGGGGATTGTCAGGAGCAACTACTGCATAGTCGATTTTGCTATCCAGAGCGAACTTTACAATTCCTGCCTTGTCGTCTGCCTTAATGCCTGTAAGAACTGCATCGTCTGCCATGCCTGCGTTGCCGGGCAGAGCGTAAATGCATTCCACATTCTTGTTTTCCTTAATCTTTTTAATTATGGCGTGTTCTCTTCCGCCGCTTCCTACTACAAGAACTTTCATTCGATCCTCCTAGTGATGGAACAGACGCATTCCTGTGAATGCCATTACGATGTTGTATTTATTTGC
>JAKSSQ010000100.1 GCA_024403005.1 Clostridia bacterium
GTGGACGGCGAAGTTCCTTCCGTAGTCGGCAAGGCTTTAAACAATGCAAAGAGCACCATCGAAACCTATAAATACAAGGTCGGAACAATTACAGAAGAAATATGCGAAGACGTACCCAAGGGCGCTGTAATTTCCCAGAGCCCGGTAGCAGGATCTCCTCTTGCAAAGGGCAATTCTGTTAACCTTGTAGTTTCTCTGGGTACTCAGGAAGAAGTTTCCCTGGCTAACCTCAACGTAGTAGGCATGTCCATCGAAGAAGCTACAAAGACCATCGAAGGCTTAAAGCTTAAGCTTGGCGATGTAAGCTATTCCACAAACGCTACAGTTGCAGAAGGCTGCGTAATCAGCCAGAACCCGGCTACAGGCGTTCAGCTGCAGGAAGGCGATGCGGTGGATCTGGTAGTAAGCAAGGGCAAGGAAATTACCGTCGTTGACCCCAATGCAGTAGTAGACGGCTCCAACGCAGTTACAGTCTGGATTGACTACGAACCTGCCACAAAGGAAGAATTCGTAATGACAGTTACTGTTTCCGACTCCGTAGGCAGCCCCAGAACACCTTATAACCAGGTATCCAGAACCAAGTCTTCCGGCGGCGAAAACCTTACGGTTTCCGGCAGCGGCAAGCAGGGCAAACTGCTGGTATTTTTCGACAATGCATTCGTTTACGAATACGACATCGACTTCGAAAGCGGTACGGTTAACTGATGCAGGGTGTAATAGTTAAAGGCATAGCAGGCTTTTATTACGTGGAAGCAGAAGGCTTTGTCTACGAATGCAAGGCAAGGGGAATATTCAGAAAAGACGGAATTACTCCTCTCGTAGGCGACAAAGTGCTCATAACGACAGCTGCAGACGGCACAGGCACCGTGGATGAAATTCTTCCGAGAGTTAACGCTTTCGACAGACCTCCCGTTGCAAACGTGGAAACCATGGTTCTCGTGGCTGCGGCAAAGGACCCGGATCCCAGCTTTCCTCTGCTGGACAGGTTCACCGTCATGGCGGAAAAATCCGGCTGCGAAACTGCAATCTGCGTAAACAAGGCCGACATCGGTTCAGAAGAAATTCTTAACCGCTTTAAGAATATTTACAGCTCCATTTTCCCGGTATTCATCGTAAGCGGTGAAACCGGAAGCGGTGTGAGCCAATTAAAGGAATTCCTTCGCGGAAAGCAGGCCGCTCTGGCAGGGCCTTCCGGCGTAGGAAAATCCACCCTTACAAATCTGCTCCTGGAAACCCAGGCCAGCGAAACAGGGGAAATAAGCAGAAAAACTCTGCGAGGAAAGAACACAACAAGGCATACTGAGCTGTTCAGCGGCGACGGATTTAAGCTTTTCGATACTCCTGGCTTTACGAGCTTCGAGATTAACGAAGTGGAGGAATCAGACCTCCAGCATTATTTCCCGGAATTCCGGCCTTACCTTGGAAAATGCAGGTTCGACAACTGCAGACACCTTAAGGAACCTGACTGCGCAGTGGCTCAGGCTGCGAAAGACCTGCTCATAAGCAGGCGCAGATATGCATCTTATAAGGATATGTTGACAGCTGCAATGCAGCAAAAGAAGTATTAGGAGGATTACATTAAAATGGCTTATCTTTCTCCGTCCATTTTAACGGCGGATTTCTCGGATCTTAAGAGCCAGCTGGAAAAGCTGGAAGAGGGCGGTGCAGATTTCGCACACCTGGACGTTATGGACGGATCTTTTGTTCCAAATATCACTTTTGGACAGCCTGTAGTACGCAGTATCGCTGCAGCTACTAAGCTTCCTCTGGATGTGCACCTTATGGTTGTTAGACCGGAGCTGTGCCTGGCAGAATTCGCCCTTCCCGAAACTGAATTCATTACAGTTCACCAGGAAGCATGCCTGCATCTCCACAGAACGGTTCAGCAGATTAAGGCTCTCGGAAAGAAGGCAGGCGTTGCGCTCAACCCCGCAACATCCCTTTCCACGCTGGAATACATGCTGGAAGACATCGACATGGTTCTCCTTATGTCCGTAAATCCGGGCTTCGGCGGCCAGAAGTTCATCGAATCCACCTGGGAAAAGATTAAGAAGCTGGATGCAATGCGCAAGGTAAGACACCCCGAAATGCTCATCGAGCTGGACGGCGGCGTAAACCTTAACAATGCCAGCGCTTTAAAGGAAGCAGGTGTAGACGTTTTCGTAGCAGGAAATGCAGTATTTTCCGCAGAAGACATGGTTCAGAGAGTGAAAGATTTCCAGGTAATCCTTAAATGAAACCAATTAAAGACAGCAATATGTTCATAAAGATGCTCGTTTGCGTAAGTGGGCTGTTTACATGTGCAGTTGGCCAGTATTTAATGACAAGAGCCACAATGATTGGCCTCGGCGCATGGGAATGCTTCCAGACAGGCGTATCCTTTAAGTTTGGCATCGCATACGGCAACGTAGTAATTATGGTAGGCGTATGCATTCTCGTCATCGACGTCCTGCTGAAGGGCAAAATCGGTATCGGAACCATCTGCAATACCTTCATGATCGGCTGGTTTATCAATATCTTTAACCACTTCCAGCTCATCGACTACATTGAAAACGTATGGCTTGCAGTTCCTGCGCTTATTCTCGGCATGTGTTTCCACGCGACAGGTTCTTATATCTACATGCAGCCCTGCCTCGGCTGCGGCCCGAGAGATACCCTCATGGTTCAGATCGGCAAGAAGTTCCCCAAGGCAAACATCGCAGTAATCAAGTATGCACAGGAAATGGCAGCTTTCACCATCGGTGTTCTGCTGGGTGCGCCCCTCGGAATTGGTTCACTTATTTCCATTCTCTGCGCCGCTTATGTTTATAAATCCATATTCAAGTTCTTCAAGTTTGAACCCAGAACGCTCACCCACGAAAGCATTGCTGATACCCTGGGTAAGCTGGTGAAGTAGAATGAAATTCAGGGATAATTGCAAATACGATATAGCTGCCGTTACGAGCATGGGCCTGCGGCTCTGCCCCCTGGACAGGCAGCCTTTAAATACTTCAAACCTTTGGCGAATGCAAGCTACCAGCGCAGAGACCAACGTTATGAACGTTCCTGCAAGCCTGGGTATGCGCGTTAAGGCGCTGACCAAATTCGTAAAGGATATCGATACTGCTGCTTATATTAAAGCAGAGCTTAGAAAGCGAAATATTGAATTTGAAAGCACCGATATAGATGCGGGCGGCCCCTGGGGCTTCCGCCACCAGATAAACATTGCAGACAGCGGATTCGGAAGCAGAGGTCCTAAAGTTCTGAACGACAGAGCAGGGGAAGTCGGACGGGAAATATGCCCGGAAGATTTTGATCTGGAAAAGCTGTTTAAGGAAGACGGCTGCAGAATTTTCCACGTTTCCGGTTTGATTTTCGCCTTATCCGAAAGCACTACAAAGACATGCCTGGAAGCTGCAAGGCTTGCAAAATCCTGCGGCACTAAGATTTCCTTCGACGTAAACTACAGGGAATCCTTCTGGAAAGGCAGAGAAAAGGAACTTACCGAAAGCTTTGAAGAAATGGCTCAGATGGCAGATTTCCTCGTAGGCGCAGATTATTTAATCGCAGATGGTAAGGGTCGTGCTTCCACCATGGAAGGCGAGCTGGAATACGTAAATAAGCTTAGAAAGGCTTATCCGGATGCGGAGATTATATTTTCCACTTTAAGATCCGTAGAAAGCGCAAATCTGCACAAAGTCGGAGCTGCTTTATACGAAAAGGACCAGCTTTATAAGCTGGATTCGAGAGAAGTAAGCATTTACGACCGCATAGGCGGCGGAGACGGTTTCCTTTCCGGCTTCCTGTACGGATGCCTTAAGGGCTATAAGGCAGAGGACTGCCTTAAGCTCGGCTGGGCCGCTTCCGCAATGGCAGTAAGCATTGCAGACGACTTTGCTTCTCCTGTAAGCGAGCAGCAGCTCTGGGACATATACGGCGGCGATGCAGCTGTAAAGCGCTAATTGTTTAGTAAAAGGCTATTTATTATCAGTCATAATGAGAAGAGGTATTTATGAAAGATTTTTCTGATATTGCGGTAATCGGTCTTGCGGTGATGGGGTCAAACCTGGCTCTGAACATCGAAAGCAAGGGCTACACAGTAAGCGTTTATAACAGATCTGCGGAAGTTACGGAGAGTTTTATGGCCGGCAAGGCTGCAGGTAAAAATATCCGAAGCGCAGCAGATTTTGCAGAGCTGGCTTCTCAGCTGGAAGCTCCCAGAAAGATTATCCTTATGGTAAAGGCCGGCGCAGCCGTAGATGCAGTGCTCGGCGAACTTTATAACGTGCTGGAACCCGGCGACATCATTATCGACGGCGGAAATTCCTACTATAAGGACACCGAAAGACGCTGCGCAGAAGCAGAGGAAAAGGGCTTCTTATATGTAGGCTGCGGCATTTCCGGCGGCGAGGAAGGTGCTTTAAAAGGTCCGTCCATGATGCCCGGAGGAAGCGAAGCAGCTAAGGACGCTGTTATGCCCATACTTCTGGATATCTGCGCAAGAACAGAAGTCGGCGAAGCATGCTGCAGCTGGATAGGCAGGGGCGGCAGCGGTCACTTCGTAAAGATGGTGCACAACGGCATCGAATACGGAGACATGCAGATTCTCTGCGAAATTTACGATGTTTTAAAGAAATATCTGGGCCTGACCAATGCAGAATGCGGCAGAACTTTCGGCCGCTGGGCTAAGCAGGAACTCTCCGGATATCTTACGGAAATTACTGCAGAAGTTCTTCAGAAGACAGAAGAAGACGGTTCTTCTCTCGTGGATAAGATTCTGGATGCTGCAGGCCAGAAGGGCACAGGCAAGTGGACGAGCCAGGAAGCTCTGGACGAAGGCATTGCGCTCACAGTAATAGACGAAGCTGTAAATGCAAGAAATCTGTCCGCTCTTAAGGAACAGCGCACAGCAGCTGCCGAATTTTACGGCAAGGCTGGCTACAGCGGCGAAGTTATCCCGGCAGAAAAGAGATTTTCCGTGCTGGCAGACCTTAAATCCGCAGCTTATGCGGCTAAGATTATGTCCTATGCACAGGGATTTGCGCTCCTTAAGTCCGCATCTGACATGTACGGATGGGACCTGAACCTGGGCGAAATCGCTTTAACCTGGAGAGGCGGCTGCATCATAAGAAGTGCGTTCCTGGATGACATAAAGCAGGCTTATGTAAACGATATTAATCTTACAAATCTGCTTATGGCTGAAAGCTTTAAGGATGCGGTTCTGAAGGCTCTGCCCGGCTGGAAGAGGATCTGCTCCGCAGCTGTAATCAACGGCATTCCCATGCCGGCAGGAATCGCTGCACTCCAGTATTTTGAAGGGTTCACAAGCTCCGTGCTGCCCGCAAATCTGCTGCAGGCCATGAGAGACTTCTTCGGCGCGCACACCTACGAAAGAACGGATGCACCCCGCGGAGAATTCTTCCATACAGAGTGGTAAGCGAAGCAGCGGAAGCTGTAACAAATTTTGGTAAATTTTACATATTGCTATTGCAATAATACGAATCGTAATCTATAATATTTTAGATATTTTTTTAATAGTGGAGGGAAATAAGAAAAATGGCAAACATTAAGTCAGCAAAGAAAAGAATCAGTGTTATCGAAAAGAAGACTCTCGTAAACAGACGCGTTAAGAACAATCTTAAGAGCATCCTCAAGAGCTTCGAAAAGGCTATCGCTGCAGGCGACATCGAAACTGCACAGGCTAAGTTAGCACTCGCTGAAAAGAAACTGATGAAGGCTGCTTCCAAGAACGTAATTCACAAGAACGCAGCATCCAGAAAGGTTTCCAGACTGACTAAGGCCCTTAACAAGGCTAAGGCAGAATAATCTCACCCGTCCCACCACATTGCGCATAAGTTAAATGCGATAAAAGCCCGGAGTGTCTCCCGGGCTTTTAACTTCGTTATCGAACAATTATGAAACGTTTCAGACCGACTATTCATTACAGTTTAATACAGGCGTTATATTTCGCACTCTATGCGTCATCCATATCCAGCACCAGTTTGTTCCTGCTGCATAAAGGCTTCACGAACCATGCAATAGGCGCGATTATCGCTCTGGGCGGCGTGCTTTCCGCATTTGTTCAGCCTATACTGGGAAAAATTGCAGACAGAGCGCAGAGGAGCATCTTGAGACGCCTTATAACTTGCAACTGCATAGTTTGTCTGGTCCTGATTGGCGTCATCCTGGCGCCTTTTACGGGTGCTAAAATCCTTACGGTTTTATACATTGTGCTCATCGCGGCGGTCCAGTCCATTATTCCCATGTGCTCCGCACTGGCCATGTTTTACTCGGACAGGGGAGTAAAGGTGGATTTCGGCATCGGAAGAGGCTTCGGTTCCTTCGGTTTTTCCATCTGCGCAGCCATCGTTGGATCTATGGCGGCAGCTTACAGCCCCGACGTAACCATGTATATATCCTTTGTCGTAGCGATTCTGCTAATGCTGGTAACCGTTACTTTCAGGTTCAAAGGCGTATCCGAAATTAACGAACACCGCTCTCAGGCGAGCGCTATGGACGACAATTTCCTTGCAGAACACAAGAGCTTTATTCCGGTTCTCATCGGCGTAAT
>JAKSSQ010000101.1 GCA_024403005.1 Clostridia bacterium
AAGGAGGTATTCCATGATACAACTGGATTTAAAGAGCAGAAAATCCATATACGAACAGATCGTGGACGGCTTCAAGGAACTTGTGACTTCGGGCGTACTGAAGTCAGGGGACAAGATGCCTTCCGTCCGCGAACTGTCCAAGATGCTCACCGTAAATCCGAACACTATCCAGAAAGCTTACCGCAAACTGGAGGAGGACGGCTGGGTGTATATGGTTTCGGGTCTCGGGTGCTTCGTGTCGGACAAACCGCAGGCACCGGACCCTGCAAGGGCTCAGGAGATTTATGCCGAAATAGGGGAAGGCATAAGACAGCTCCTGTACATCGGGCTCCCAAAGGAGACGATTATCAAAGAAATCACCGATTTAGTCAATGAAAGGGGGAACAGGGAATGATCGAGATTAAGAATCTCTGCAAGAGCTTTGACGGTTTTCAGGCTCTTACAGATCTGAACCTGCACGTAAGAGAAGGCTCCATCTATGGCCTGATTGGCGTCAACGGAAGCGGCAAAACAACGCTTATAAGACACCTTACAGGCATTTTAAGAGCCGACAGCGGAAGCGTCGTAATCGACGGCGAAGACGCTTACAATAACATAAACATCAAAAAACGCCTGGGTTACATACCCGACGAGCTGTTTTTCTTCGGATCTTACAGCCTTAAGGAAATGGCGAAGTTCTACAAGGGCATGTACCCGACCTGGAACCAGGCCCGCTGCGACGCTATGACGGAAGATTTCGGTCTTTCCGGCAGGGGAAAGCTGAGCAGATTTTCCAAGGGTATGCAGAAGCAGGCTCAGTTCATCCTTACAATGAGCTGCATGCCCGACTTCCTTATCCTGGATGAACCAATCGACGGCCTTGACCCAATCGTCCGCCGCAAAGTCTGGAACTACGTGGTAGAAGACGTTTCCGAACGCAATATGACAGTCCTGGTAAGCTCCCATAACCTTAAGGAAATGGAAGGCATCTGCGACTCCATCGGAATCCTTTCCGGCGGACAGATGAAAATCGAAAGAGACCTGGACGAGCTGAAATCCGACATCCATAAGGTTCAGACTGCATTTGCTCACCCGGACGATGCAGACAAAGCCTTCGCAGATCTGGACATCATGCACAGAGACAAGAACGGCAGCGTAGAGCACATTATCGTCCGCGGAAACGGCGAAATGGTCGAAAATTCAATAAGAGCGTACAATCCGCTCATTTTCGACATGCTGCCCTTAACCCTGGAAGAAGTATTCATTTACGAAATGGGAGGTGAAAACCATGACATCCATGAGATCCTGGCTTAACCCCGCAATCATTAAAGAAAACTTCAAGCGCTTCTGGCCAGTTGCCGCAATAGGCTTCTTTATCTGGTTCCTATCCATGCCGTTTATTCTTATTGCCGGCGATAATTATTTCCCCGGCACAATATCCGACATGATGAGCCACACGAATTTCGCCACATTCTCCATGGATCTGGCTATTCCCATCTCAATGGCCATACTCTGCCTCCGCTATCTGCACAGCAGCAACAGCGCAGGCGTAATGCACTCCATGCCCTGCACAAGAATGAGCCTGTACGTGAGCAGCTGGATAAGCGGTTTTGTTCTGACTGTCGTGCCGGTAATCCTTACAGCAGCAGTGCTTCTTGTTATAAAGAGGCCCGTTATTCAAAACGGACATGACCTGTTTACTGCAGCAGCCATCATGAAGTGGCTCGCAGAGGAAATCGTGGTTTCCCTGTTTGTTTACTCCGTTGCAGTTCTTGCCGGAATGGTTGCAGGAAACACGGTTCTTCATGGACTTACAGCTCTTGCCTTCAACTTCCTGCTGCCGGTTCTTTACGCTATCTACATGGCTTTCGGCGATTTATATCTGTACGGCGTGGATTTTGAAAGCATGGGCGCACCCATAAAGAATCTTTCCCCGTACATCATGCTTATTACCAACAGAAATCTGCCGGCGGACAAGTCAGTTATGTTTATTGTGGTCTCCATTGCGGTCACAATAGCAGGTTACCTGCTCTACAGGGTTCGTCCTCTTGAAAGAACAGGGGACAGCTATGTATTTAAAGCTGCAACCTGGATTATCGGCGTGCTGATTATCTACATCTTCGGCTGCCTTTCCGGCTTCCTGTTCCATTACGAGCTTGGTATCACCAGCTACGGAATCGGAATTCTGCTGGGTTGGGGCATAGGCCAGATGATTGTAAACAAGACTACGAAGATCTTCAGAAAAGACTGTCTGGCAGCAGGCCTTGCCGGAATTATCGCAATCGCAGGCATTATAGGATGCTTTAAGGCGGACATTCTCGGCTACGAAGACTATCTGCCGAAGGCTTCGGAAGTTTCCCAGATTTCCTTTGACTGCTCCAAGCTTAATTTCAGTCTGGTAAAGGAAGGCAGATATTTTACCGAAGAATCGGATTTAGAAGACATCATCGGCTTCCATAAAGAGCTCCTGGATAATAAAAAATCCCTGAAACAGTCTCTTGAAACTGGTTTTGAAGGCGAATCCTGCTACGTAAACATTAAGTACAAGCTTAAGAACGGCAAGGAAGTCTCCAGGTATATGTACAGCCTGCCTGTAAAATATCTCAGGGAAAGCAAGTCTTTAGAACACCTCTGGTACAACAACTCCAAAAGAGCGGACTACGACTGGCTTCTCGATGCTCCTGTTGAAGATATGTACGTAGAAATGGATTACTTTGATTCGGATAATCCCCACTGGATAAATCTGGATTACGGCAGAGATAATGCAGAACTTAAGGATAAGATCCGCCAGGCTGCAGTAAAGGATGTTTCGGACTGTGTTTTTAATACCATGATGACAGATGGATATACCTGCGGCTATGTAAGGCTCCAGGTAAGAACTCCCGCACCAGAAGACAGCAAGAATTACGACGAGTACTATAGCGAAGGATATCACGAATACTATGAACCTGTATCCACATCCGATACAGCGCCTTATGTTTCCGACCACTATCTGGTTCGCAGCATATATATCGAGTATTCAAAATCCTATGAAAACCTCATGGATCTGGTTCCTGAAATTGAAAACTACAGCGAAGTCAGATTTATGGAAAAATAATAATTCTGAGCTCAAATAATTGCAAAACCGTCCGATTTATTCGGGCGGTTTTCTTCTTTTGTGATATACTCAAAGTATGAGTTAATAAGAAAGAGGTGCCCATATGAAAAACGAAAAGTTAATCCCGCTTCTTAAGAGTTTTATCGCTGCAGGCAGCATTTCCGGACAGGAAAAAGGCATGGCAGATCTGGTTATGAATTTCTGTAAGGAAAACGGCTACGACAGCGTTCAGAGCGATTCTTACGGCAATGTAATCTGCTGCATTAAGGGCAGCAAACCCGGTCCGAAGCTTCTTTTCGACGGACACATGGACACCGTTCCCGTAACAGATCCCAGCGTATGGACTACAGACCCCTGGGGCGGCGAAATTAAAGACGGTAAGATTTACGGCCGCGGCACAACCGACATGAAGGGCTCCCTTGCAGCAATGTGCTGCGCAGCTGCAGATTTTGCAGCAGAAACAGGCAAGGACTTCGCAGGTGAAATCTACGTTGCAGGCGTTGTACACGAAGAATGCTTCGAAGGTGTAGCTTCCAGAAAGATTTCCGAAGCTGTCAAGCCCGACTACGTAATCATTGGCGAAGCTTCCGATCTGAACATGAAAATCGGCCAGCGCGGCAGAGCTGAAATCGTAGTGGAAACCTTCGGCAAGCCCGCTCACTCTGCAAATCCGGACAAGGGCATCAACGCAGTCTACAAGATGAGTAAGGTAATCGACGCTTTAAGAGACATCGTTCCCACAGAGCACCCGGTTCTGGGCAAGGGCATTATGGAGCTCACAGACATTAAGTCTTCTCCTTATCCCGGAGCTTCCGTAGTTCCCGAATACTGCCGCTGCACCTACGACCGCAGACTTCTGGTAGGCGAAACAAAGGAAAGCGTGCTTGAACCCATTCAGGCAGTCCTGGACAAGCTCATGGCAGAAGATCCGCAGCTCAAGGCCAAGGTTTCCTACGCAGTAGGCGAAGAAACCTGCTACACAGGCGAAAAGATTCAGGGCGAAAGATTCTTCCCCGGCTGGGTATTCGATAAGGACGAAGATTTCGTTCAGGCAGTTTACAAGCAGCTGCAGGCTGATGGGTTCACGCCGGAAATTACCAAGTACAATTTCTGCACCAACGCCAGCCACTACGCAGGCGAAGCCGGAATAAAGACCATCGGCATGGGCCCCTCCAACGAAAGCCTGGCCCACGTAGTAGACGAATACTGCGAACTCACAGAACTGGACGGAGTTTACGGCTCCTTTAAATCTATAATGAAAGCGCTTCTTAAGTAAGGAAATTAAGTATGAACAAACAAGTCGATAAATGGATAGAAGAACACCAGGACGAGATGATTGCAGACCTGCAGGCTCTCGTTAAGTACAGAACAGTTTACGAAGAAGGCACGGAAGAACCGGGCAAGCCTTTCGGCCCCGTTACCTACGACTGCCTGCAAGCAGCTCTTAAGATGGGCGAAAAGCTGGGCTTTGAAACCGACAACGTAGACGGCTACGCAGGCTCCATCATGGCAGGAGAAGGGGAACAGACCCTGGGCATCCTGGCACACCTGGACGTAGTGCCCGAAAGCACCGGCTGGGACCACGACCCCTACGGCGGCGAAATCATCGACGGCAATATCTTCGGCCGCGGCACAATCGACGACAAGGGCCCCGCAATCGCTGCAATGTACGCTCTTAAGGCTATTAAGGAAACAGGCCTTAAGTTTAAGAACAAGGTAAATATCATCCTCGGATGCAACGAAGAATCCGGCATGCTCTGCCTGGAATACTACAAGAAAAACAGGCCCATTCCCGATTTTTCCTTCTCTCCCGATGGCGAATATCCCCTTACAAACTCCGAAAAATCCTGCAGCGTAACAAGCTGCAAGAAGGAATACGCTTCCGGTATAAAGCTGAGCGCAGGAACTGTTCATAATGCAGTTCCCGGCGAAGCTTCTGCAGAAGTTCCCCTCGCCATGGGCGTAGTCCGCGCTGCTGCAGAAATGTTTGCAGAAGACAGCCCCTTCGGCGTTGCAGTAACAGCAGGGGAAGAGGGCACTACAAAGATTAAGGTTATCGGCGAAACCGCCCACGCTTCCATGCCCGAAACAGGCCTGAACGCAATTCAGGGCATGCTGGAACTTCTTGCTGCACTGCCTCTTGCCGATGCAGATGCAGAAGCTGTAAAGAGCCTCCACGAACTTATCGGTATGGACGTTCACGCAGAGGGCTTCGACCTGGACAAGACAGACGTATCCGGCAGAATGACCTTCAATGTAGGCATCATTAACTGGGACGAAAAGGGCTACGAAATTACTTTCGACATGAGAGTTCCTTTAAGCATTTCTGAAGAAGAGCTTACAAAGGCTTTATCAGAAGGTATGGAAACAGTCGGCGCAAAGGCCTCCATGCTGGACTGGAGCCAGGGCTACAGCATCCCCGACGACGAGCCTTTCGTAAAGAGCTTAATTAAAGTCTTCAACGAAAGAACAGGAGAAGACTGGGCACCCAAGCACATCGGCGGCGGTACCTATGCACGCCACCTGCCCAACGCAGTAAGCTTCGGCATTGAAGGCTACATGTGCCCGGCAAGTGCTCACGTTGCTAACGAGTACATCGGCATCGACCAGCTTATTTTCAATTGTAAGATGATTGCAGATGCAATCATGGCCCTGGCCTGCGAATAGGCCGGCCGTTGGGTCACACCGAACCCGGTGCGCCCGAAAAACAGAAGCAATACAAAACCCCGCTCGCATAGCTGCAAGCGGGGTATTTTTGTGCGGTTTTATTTGTAAATAGTAATCTTTTTATACAGGTTATCCAGAACTACGTGATCGCCGCCGTTGGCTTCTTCGCCGTCCAGAGTCCAGGGTACAGCCTTGGAAAGCTGGAAATCCAGGTGAGATGCCTGGAAGTGCACGAAGGACTTGTTGTCGAAGTTGCTGGTGGTAATGCCCATTACGATGTTCTGGAGATCCATGTAGTTGAAGGGTCTCTTGATTAACGTAACTTCGAAGAGTCCGTCGTTAAGGTCTACTTCGTCGTCCTTGAGCTTTACGATGCCGCCTACGGATCTGGTGTTGGAAACAGCTCCGAAGATGTATCTGCCGCTGTAGTCCTTGCCGTCACCCTTGAGGGTTATGTTGTAGGAGTGAATCTTTCCGATTTCGTTAATGCCTTCCAGTACGTAAGCGAAGTGTCCGAACTTGTTCTTTGCGGACTGGGGAGCATTGTAGGAAGCTGCGGAAAAAGCACCGAAAGAAGCGATGTAGGAGAAAAATCTTTCGCCGTTGTTAAAGCTTCCGATATCGAGGGTTTTGGGGATTTCGCGGGTGATGTTTTCTGCAGCTCTGGCCGGTGTAAGGGAAAGGCCCAGAGTTCTTGCGAAGTCGTTGGTGCTTCCTGCGG
>JAKSSQ010000102.1 GCA_024403005.1 Clostridia bacterium
ACATTGTCACCGGCAAGCTGAATAACGGCTGCATCGTTGTTAACACCGGGGAAGATGCTCAGAAGGTCACCCTTGTGCTTGAGGGTGCGGAGATTTCCTGCGCCGATGGCGCTGCCATCCGATGCGAGCAGGCTAAAAAGCTCACCATCAAGCTCGCTCCCGAGACCGAAAATATTCTCAGCTCCGGAAGCGGCAACCGGGGAGTTGCCGTAAGCATGCCCATCTACGAATATTAGAAGCAGTCCGGCTGCTCCGAAGACAAGTTCTACAGAGGCCTTGTACTCGCAAATCTGGTATCTCTGCTCCAGAAGAAGCACATCGGCAACCTGTCTGCTTACTGCGGCGCTGCATGGGCAGGCTGCGCAAGCGTATGCGGCATCGCATATATGGACGGCGCAACCATTGAACAGATCGGCCAGATTATCGTAAACGCTGCAAGCACAGTAGGCGGCATGGTCTGCGACGGCGCTAAGTCTTCCTGCGCAGGAAAGATTGCAGTTTCCGTATTTACCGGACTTCTCGCTTACGAACAGGTTAAGAGAAACAACAGCTACAAGCCCGGTGAAGGCATGATCGTTGAAGATGCAGAACAGTCCATCGCCAACATCGGACGCATGGGCCGCGAAGGCATGAAGGGCACAGACATCGAAATCCTTAAGATTATGATCGGTCAGTAGGCATAGAAAATTGAATATTTATGCAAAGCGGGTATAATTACCCGCTTTTTTTTGTATACAATCGTGCCTATAGGTAGATTTAAACGTGGAAATGTGCTAAAGTTAATTATGACAAATTCTCAAAACGGATGTGAAGGTTTGTCATAGAACAGGATATGCCTATGAAATATGTTTACGTAATGATTTCCCAGACGCAGACAGGCTACGCCAAACTGATCAGGAAAGTCGGAAAAGTTGTATATAACCATGCGTCCGTTTCTCTGGATGAAGAATTCTCCGAGCTCTATGCTTTTGCGAGAACGGAGCAGTACGGCTATCTGGTTGCTAAGCTGGTTCGCGAAACTACGGACAGATATCTTGTTAATTCAGAATCCGGTGCACCGGTTAAGATTTTTAAGGTGCCCGTAACGGAAGAGCAGTACGACGCTATCAGAGACAGAATTTACGAAGTTCTGAACGATCCTGAATATAAATACAATCTGTTCTCAGTTCTTACATACCCGCTCTTTAAGGGCTTCGCAACATACAAAGCTTATACATGCATAGAATTCGTTATGCATCTGCTTGAGCCCATAATGAGCCACCCGCTGGACAAGCCGGTCTACCGCTATAAGCCGGACGATCTGCTGGATTTACTGGGTGAATACGCCTTCTTCGAAGGTAATCTGCTGGACTACATGAAGGAATACACCAGCAGCGAGAATTACTTCAGCGGAGTTTCCCTTAAGCTCGTAAGGAATTCCGCAAAGGCTTTCGCTTCCATAGCCTACAGAACCGCTGTAGTTGCGAGCATTTCCTTAATTACGAGGTTATACGAGCTGCCTCTGGATGAGATTTTCCCGGATTTGTAGCCAGGCTGTGAATAATGCATAAAAATACCGGCCTCCGAGTTATCGGATGGCCGGTTTTGTGTTGTTTGGGGGATTGGGGAAAGCTCGGAAGATTTCCGGGCTTTTGTGCTTTGCAGCTTTAAAGCACTCCGATGGAGCCGTCTGCGCGGGATTCCGTGCCGCCGCAGAGCATGCCGTTATCCGTGCGCCAGATAATCTGGCCGCGTCCCATGTAGGTTCTGTCCGCGAGGATTTCGATTTCGTGACCGCGGCTCTTTAATTCTGCCGCTACTGCCGCCGGAACTTCTGTTTCCAGCTGCACGTGCTTTCCGCCGGTCCACTGGAATCTGGGTGCGTCCAGGGCTTCCTGGGGGTTCATGCCGAAATCTACTGTGTTTGTGACCACCATCAGGTGCCCCTGAGGCTGCATGAAGCCGCCCATTACGCCGAAGGGGCCGACTGCCTTGCCGTCTTTGCACATGAATCCGGGAATTATGGTGTGGTAGCTTCTCTTGCCGCCTTCCAGGAAGTTGTCGCTGGCGGGGTCGAGGGAGAAGTTGGATGCTCTGTTCTGCAGGGCGATGCCTGTTCCGGGGATTACGATGCCGCTTCCGAACTGCCTGTAGTTGCTCTGAATCCAGGAAACCATGTTGCCCTGAGCATCTGCAGTGCAGAAATATACGGTATCGCTGCCGGAAGGATTGCCGGGGAAGGGCATAATTGCTTCTTTTCCGATGAGGGCGCGGCGCTTTTCCGCATAAGCTTCGGAAAGCATGTCTTCCACGCGGGTTTTCATGTATCTCGGGTCTGCGACATAGGTTTTAGCATCGATAAAGGCCAGCTTTAATGCTTCGATCATCTTGTGGTAGACTTCCGGATTTTCTCTGTCCTTGTCCAGGTCCATGCCTTTAAGGATATTCAGGGCCATAAGGACGGTGATTCCGTGGCCGTTGGGCGGGATTTCGCAGATGTCGTAGCCTTTGTAGTTGGTGCTGATGGGGTCAACCCACTTTGCGGAATATTCTTCGAAGTCGGATTTCTGGAAGAATCCGCCGGTTTCGTCGGAGAACCTGCAGATTTCGTCTGCCAGGCGGCCTTCGTAGAGGCTGTCGCAGTCGGTTTCTGCCAGTTCCAGCAGGGTTTCTGCCATAGCTTCCCATTTAAATAGGTCTCCGGCTTTGTAGGGCTTGCCGTCTTTTGTGAAGGTTTCGTACCAGCCGCGGTAGGGCTCTTTGCCTTCCTTTTCTGCGACTGCACAGATTCTTTCAAAGTCGTCTGCCCAGAGCTTTTCGGTGTTGGGCTGGATGGGATAGCCGAATTTTGCGGCGCGGATGGCGGGTTTCCACAGTTCTTCCAGGGTCATGGTGCAGAATCTGCGCTGAACCATAGCGCAGGCCTTGGGCATGCCGGGAACGAGGGGAGTGGTCCAGCCGGCCATGGGCATTTCCTTGTAGCCTCTTGATTTTACGGCTTCTGCGGTGAGCTTTTTGGGGGCTGTTCCGCTGGCGTTGAGGCCGTAGAGCTTTCCGTTCCACCAGATGAGCGCGAATGCGTCGCCGCCCAGCCCGTTGCTGGTTGGTTCAACGAGGGCTATGGCTCCGGCCATTGCAATTGCTGCGTCCATGGCATTTCCGCCCTTGGCAAGGGTCTGAACGCCAATGGATGTTACGAGGGGCTGGGAGGAGCAGGCCATGCCGTTTCTGGCATAGACTACGTTGCGAAGCGATGGATATCTGTGGCTTTGCGGGTTTATATACATAATTTGCCTTCTTTCTAAAATAGTTAACTCTATTTTATACGAATTCCCGCCATTTTGCACCCCCAATCGGGGACGGGTATACTTTACCACTTTAGCATGCTAAAGGGGGCCGGGGGTGCTTTATCGCACTAAAGTGCTAAAGGGGGACGGGGGTGCGTCATCGCGCTAAAGTGCTAAAGCGCTAAAGGGGGACGGGGGTGCTTTAACACACTAAAGTGCTAAAGCGCTAAAAAATAATTTTAAACAATTTGTAACGAATTGTTGTATTATTGCATTAACGTATGAAAAACGGAAAGGAGGTGCACGATGCAGGATTCCGAACAGCTGTACAGACAGTACGCAAAAACAGTATATAAATACCTGATTTCCCTCACGGGAAGCGAGGATTTGGCCGAGGAACTCACTCAGGAAACCTTCTACCAGGCCATTAAATCCATAAACAGCTACGACGGATCGTGCAGAATCACCACCTGGCTGTGCGCAATTGCCAAAAATCAGCTGTGCACATATCGGCGAAAGCATCCCGATTCGGTGGACTGGGAAGATTATCAGGGCACGGCGCCTTCCGCGGAGGCAGAGGCCGAAGCCGCCCGGTCGAAACTTGATTTGTTCACGAAACTCCACAGCTGCCCCGAACCGTACAGAGAAGTGCTCTACATGCGCCTGCTGGGCGATTTGTCCTTCCGGGAAATCGGCCAGGCTCTGGGCAAAACGGAGAGCTGGGCGCGCGTAACATACTACAGAGGCAAAGAAAAACTCAGAAAGGAGCTGGAAAACCATGAAAAATGATCTTTCCTGCCAAGTCGTTAGGGACCTTCTTCCTATATATATCGATGGGCTCACTTCGGATGAAACCAATGCAGTCCTCGAAAACCATCTGGAAAGCTGCCCGGAATGCCGCAGCATCCTGGAAGCCATGCAATCCGGCGAATCTGCAGATCCGGACGGCAGCGATACAGAAAAAGACGTTAAAGAGATAGATTATCTTAAAAAGAACCGCAAAATCTTTAAAAACAGTGTAATTGCAGCGGTAATTGCTGCGCTCGTGCTGAGCTGTGGATTTTTCGGCTACCGCAAATACGGCGTTGAACGCCCCGTGCCGTATTCCATGCTTAACTTCGAGGAAATAAAGGTTGAAGGGGGCAAATTCAGCTATAAAGGCAGCCTGGCAGATACAAATCTTGGCGTGACTTCCTGCTGTTATTCGGAGGCTAACGGCGTGCTCATGCTGGAAATCGGCTGCTCCGGTAAGCTTCCCTCCAGAGACTGCACATTCGACGGGGCCTTTGAATCTCCAAACCCGATAAAATCCGTCTGGTACGGCTCTTACTGCCTCTGGGACAGCGGCGAAGCAATAAGCGAGGGTGCTGCGAAGCTGTTCGCATCTAAGCATCCATATGCAGGAGATATGCCCGCGAACGTAAAAACCGCTGAAGCCCTTGGAATCAGCAGGGTTCTGGGCCCTTACGTTAACCAGCTCAGCACCTCGGAAGAGCCTTACGGCTGGGACATTAACCTTGTTAATGAGTTCACCTCGGACGACGCCGTAACAAGGCAGTTCTACATGGTCTACTTTGGCACGATGCTTATAGGAAGTGTCGATAATCTGTCTTATGTAAACTTTAACTATATCGAGGACGGCGTATCCACTTTCGTCTATGTAGACGAGGAAGTAGCTTCCAGATACACGGAAGGCCTTCCCGTAAAGATGGTCTGCAGCACAGCGAAGGGCATGCAGGGGCTCATCCGCAGCTTCTGGTTTGAATCCAATGCATCCTCCCAGATGATTCCGGTGGGCGACGGGCTCGGTGCGGTCATCCCGTTCTAGTGCTTTAGTCTGCTAAAGCGCTAAAGCACCCCGACCCCCTTTAGCGTGCTAAAGCGCTGAAGCACCCCCGACCCCCTTTAACACTGTGAAGCGCTAAAGCGCCCCCGTCCCCCTTTAGTGTGCTAAAGCGCTAAAGCGGGGCAGGTGTAATAACCTTGTAATTTGACACGGGGCCGCAATATGGTATTCTTTTTCTGTAATTAAGAATCTGAACGCAAATCGCGAACAAACGGCAATATATAAAGGAGATTACAGAATGAAGAAAATAATCAGCTTAATCCTGGCTGCAGTTCTCGTTTTCGGCCTGGCTGCCTGCGGAGGCAGTGCGGTCCGCGAACCCGGCCCGGACGAAATCGTTAAAGTTTTCTGCGAAGCTCTCACAGACCTGGATCTGGAAGCAATGGCAGCCTGCATGGACGGCGTATCCGCAGACGAGTTAAAGGAGTTCACTCTGGATTTATCCGAAGAAAATGGTGAATTTTTCGTCGATTTCATTAAGGAAAAGGCTGCAA
The DNA here is from genome assembly GCA_024403005.1 of Clostridia bacterium. Taxonomy (GTDB): domain Bacteria; phylum Bacillota; class Clostridia; order Peptostreptococcales; family Anaerovoracaceae; genus RUG11894. Next base: position 5,607 of record JAKSSQ010000102.1, read on the forward strand.
ACATCAATTATACGGTAGGAAATACATTGGCATCAGCCGACGGCGAACACAAGACCGTAATCGTAGACTTCGAATACGACGACTGCAGCGAAATCATATCCAATACCATGGAAAACTTCGTCTGGCAGCTCTTCGGCCTAATGCTTTCTTCCTCCGTTTCCGAAGAAGAACTGGAAGCTGAAACAATGAAGGCCTTCGAAGATTGCTTAAACGACGCGGTTTCCGAAATCGAACCGGGTGAAGCCACCGCAAAGATCGAATTCGACTGCGTAAAGACCGAAGAAGGCTGGAAAATCGCAGAACTTCCTGAAAATTTCGCAGACGTTATGACAGCTAACATGTATTCCGTGCTCAACGGAGAGTCCGGCGACTACGACCTCGAAGACGATTCCTCTCTGGATCCGGAAGAAGACGAAGAAGATGATCCCTTTGGCGGCGAGGGCGAATGGGACGGCTACGTCCCCGATTTCAGCGACTACACAATGGCTAACGTTGCCTGCGGCAACAGCGCAGTTGTAAACGGTTTAAGAATTACAGTTGAATCCTGCACAGAGCTGGACTACGTTTCCGGCATCGGAAGCCCCGCATCCGGCAATAAATTTGTTCAGTACATGCTTAAGATCGAAAACGAATTCGCAGAAGACGAACTGTTCTTCGACGACGGCGTTATGGACAGCGAAGGCAACTATTACGTTCAGTCCTATGACGCAATGG
>JAKSSQ010000103.1 GCA_024403005.1 Clostridia bacterium
AGAAGAAATAAAGAGCATTAAGTCCGAAATCGAAAGAGTTAATGCCCAGATCGAAGCTGCGCAGAGAGATGCAGACTACGAAAAAGCATCCAGACTCTACTACTCCACCCTGCCCAGCCTCACAAAGAAGCTGGAAGCAGCTAATAAGGAAGTAGAAGAACGCAAGAAAGACAGTTTAGTAAGAGACACCGTTACCGACGGCGAAATCGCAGAAATCGTAGCCCGCTGGACAGGCATTCCTGTAGCAAAGCTTATGGAAGGTGAAAGAGAAAAGATTCTGCAGCTGGATTCCATACTCCACGAAAGAGTTGTAGGCCAGGACGAAGCCGTAAAGAGCGTCGTAGAAGCCATCCAGAGAAGCAGAGCCGGAATCGCAGATCCTAACAGGCCTATCGGTTCCTTCCTCTTCCTCGGCCCCACAGGCGTAGGCAAGACAGAACTGGCTAAATCTCTTGCTTCATCGCTGTTTGACGATGAAAAGAACATGGTCCGCATCGACATGACCGAATACATGGAAAAGTTCTCGGTATCCAGACTAATCGGAGCTCCTCCGGGATACGTAGGCTACGACGAAGGCGGCCAGCTTACAGAAGCGGTAAGAAGAAAACCCTACTCCGTAGTCCTCTTCGACGAAATCGAAAAGGCCCACCCGGACGTATTCAACATACTGCTGCAGGTTCTGGACGACGGCAGAATTACCGACTCCCAGGGCAGAACAGTAGACTTTAAGAACACCATTATTATCCTTACCAGCAACATTGGGTCACAGTACCTGCTGGAAGGCATACGCGAAGACGGAAGTCTCTCCGAAGATGCAAAGAAGAGCGTAAACGACGTCTTAAGAGCGTCCTTCCGCCCTGAATTCCTCAACAGACTGGACGAAATCGTCTTTTACAAGCCTTTAACAAAGGCAAATATCGGAAAGATTCTGGATCTGCAGCTTAAGGATCTGGAAAGACGTCTTAAGGACAGAGAACTCAAGCTGGAAGTTACGGAAGCTGCAAAGCAGTTAATCGTAGACAGCAGCTTCGACCCCGTCTACGGCGCAAGACCCATGAAGAGGTTCATCCAGAGCAGCGTGGAAACTTTAATTGCCAAATACATCCTCGGCAGCGAGCTCTCCATCGGAGATATTCTGCAGGTAACCGCAGAAAACGGCAGACTTGCAGTTAATAAACAGGCTCCGGATATGATATAATAGGCGGGTAATCGAAAGGAGACTACCACTATGTTTAACGTATTATGCACTCTGCCCGTTAACGACGAGGAAAAGAAACTAATCGAAGCAGCCGGCCCCGGATGCAGCTTTAAGTATGTGCTCCAGGCCGACGTAAATAGAGAAGATCTGCTGGATGTAGACATTATTCTCGGAAACGTAAGCGCAAAGCTTCTCGAAGATCTGCCCAGACTCAAGTTCCTGCAGCTGGATTCCGCAGGCTCCGACGGCTACGCTAAGCTGCCCATCTTCCACGGCGAAAACGCACCCCTGCTTGCAAACGCTACAGGTGCTTACGGCGGCACAATCGCAGAATACATGGTTGGTTCAATCATAATGTTAATCCGCCACTTCCAGGTTTACAGAGACCAGATGCACGAACACAAGTGGGAAAAGGTAGAACTGCCCACCTGCATTACCGAGCACAAGGCTCTGGTTATCGGTTTCGGCGACATCGGCACAAACTTCGCACAGCGCATGAAGGCTCTCGGCTGCAGCGTGACCGCAATCAGAAGAACTACAGGCGACAAGCCCGACTACGTAGACGAAGTTTGCACGCTGGACGACCTGCCCAGACTGCTTCCCGAAGCAGATTTCGTAGGCATCTGCCTGCCCAACTCCCCTGCTACAAGAAAGATCATCAACAAGGAAACTCTGGCTCTCATGAAGCCCTCCGCAATCCTGGTTAACGTAGGACGCGGCAGCGCAGTAGATTCCGATGCTCTGGCAGAAGCACTCATGAACGGCAAGCTCGGCGGCGCAGCTCTGGACGTAACAGATCCCGAACCCCTGCCCGCAGACCATCCCCTCTGGGACTGCAGAAACTGCCTCGTTACACCCCACGTTGCAGGTCTCTACCAGCAGCTCTACCCCTTCAAGAGAATCGTGCAGAGATGTGTTACAAACCTGGGCCACTTCGTTAACAACGAACCCTGCGAAAGCGTTGTGGACCTGAATACAGGATACAGAGTAAGCAGAAGCTAAGGATAAAAAGCATAGAAGCAACATAAAACCGGCGGACCTTTCGGTCCGCCGGTCTTTTTGTCTTTCGGTATTACAGGCTGATTCTGTTTGTACCTACACCCATGTCGAAGATGAATGTCTGTACTGCCTGGTTGTAGTCGCATACTGCGGAAATCTTAGCCAGCTTTGCGCCGTTCAGCTGAGTAAGGGTGTTTTCCAGATCGTTGAGTGTGCAGGCTCCCAGGTTATAGGAGATGGTCTGGATTCTGTAAGCTGTGGAAGCCAGAGCAACTGTGCTTTCTGCAGCTTCTACTGCCTGCTTCTTTGCAGCCAGGCCCATGTATTCAGCGCGGATTCCCAGTTCCAGCTGAGTGTTCAGGTTGTTGTAGGTGCTTTCCATCTGCAGGAATGCAGCCTTCTGCTTCTGGTAGTTGGCGCTGTTGTAGCCGGTTACCAGCTTTGTGTGGATCCACATTGTGTTCTGAACATCGTAGCCGAAATTAACCTGAGCTACTTCGTTTCTGTTGGCGATTGCAGATGCGATGGCTTCTTCCAGAGCTACTTCGGGAGCTTCTACCATGGCGATTTCCTGTGTAAGTACGGTGTTAGCCATGAGGTCGTAGCCCATCTGCATGTTGAAATTCATCCTTGCGGAGTAGTAAGCGGTCTTAGCGCTTACCAGATCGGACTTAGCGGATGTAAGGGAGTTTTCAGCCGTGAGCAGTTCCAGCTTGGAAGCTGCGCCTAAGCTGTACTTCTTAGCAACTACATCGTAAGTGTTCTGTGCATTTACGACGGATTCTTCGCGGATTTTATAGAATTCCTGAGCCTGAAGTGTCTGGTAGTAAAGGCTGTAAGCGCTTGCTTCCAGAGAGTTCAGGTCTGCCTGATAGTTTCTGTCCAGGTTTGTTCTTGCGAAATCTCTTGTCTTCTTAAGAATAACTTCGTCGATACCATCGATCTGGCCTGCCATACCCATTGCTGCAACTGTAGCGAAGGGCATCTTGTTCATCAGATCCATGGTGTTCTTTAAAGTCTGGTAGGAATCTGCATATCCTTCGGCGATTGCCTTGTCGGACAGCTTGCGGATTTCAACCATTTCAATTCCCGTACCCGATGTCATAATCTGGTTAACAACGGTTTCCAGGTCCAGAGCGATCTCTTCGCCTGTGAACACCATGTTATCCATAGACGGTTCTGCAAAAACTGCAGCAGTGCATCCGAATGCCATAACGATGGTAAGGATAAAGCTTAAAAACTTTCTCATTATTGCAAAATCCTCCTTAAAAGGTCTTTCCTATCCGGGTTGAGCAGCACCAATAAGCGCTGCAGAGGATATTATACCACAGCGAAAGCAAAATTCAGCAATTTCACAAAACCTTAATATTATAGTAATATTCGCCGGAGTGCGGGATGTGCGCCCCGGCGATTTTTGTATTTTTAGAGCCCTCCGGGCTGCCTAGTATCTTCTGTGGAGCTGGTAGTACGAACCCTGAGTCTGGTCGAATACTATCTTTACATCGCAGTTAAGCGATGAACCATCGGGATACACGGCAGTAAAGCGGACCGTTGCAGGCACAGCTTTAGTCGTTCCGATAGCCGCAAGCATGCCTGCGTTCCAGAGCTGGCCTTCGTAGTTTTCCGTGCCGTCTGCGTTCTCCGACTTTCTCGTGAGCCTTACGCTGAACTGGGGGAACTCAACCAGCTTTGCAGTAACGTAGGAAGGCTTGCCTCCGGTTTTAGAAGAAAGCACCAGAGCTTCGCCGGGCCAGAACATATTGGCCGGCCTTTCCGCGGAAGTGCCCTTCTTAACCTTGTTCCACTCCAGCCTGTTTGCTTCCCATTCCGGGGTGTGAGCCACCGCGCCGGTTACCGACTTTACTTCCTTAACCTTAAACCTGTAGCTGTCCATGCCTGCAGCGCTTTCGTCCTTAACGGTTACGATAACGTCGTAGGTTCCGGGCTGGGCGTTCGGCAGGTCTGTGAGCTTTAAAACCGGATAATTTCCGCTTGCATCGGCATTAAGCGATGTAAAGTTTTTAGTCGCAAAGGGCTTAGCTGCCCCGTCTTTATAGACCTCGATCTTTACGGAAAGCGTGTCCTTTTCCTCGTCGTCCACGGCTGCAGCTATGGTGTATTTATCTCCGCCGTCCACTTTGGCCGGGTCGGTCTTTATGTACTTGACCCAAGGCGCAGACTGGGCTCCGCCCTGGATGTAGAACGTTATGCTAACCTTGTTTGAATCCTTATCGAAGGCAGGCACGCCGGTATTGTCCTGCTGCCAGTGGGTCACCGTGTACTTGCCGTCGACGTAGAACTTGGGTATGGAAGCGGATAGAATCTGCCCTGCTTTCGGATGGAGGCCGTCGTTCATGGGTTCGTGCTCGTACTGCCAGAACTGCGCTTTGGACGGATCCGCTTCGTAGTCGCTGTAGAACACCTGGTAGTTTACGGTCTCGCCCTTGGCGTAGACTCTGGCCGGTTCTTCCTTTTCCGTGCGGTTTGCTCCTATTGCGGCTTTGCAGCCGGATGCTGTCCATCGCTGAGCGTCTGCCTCGTCCTTAAAGAAGAATTCCTCTGCGTAGACCTTGCGGCCGCCGGAAATGGTATAGAGCTTAAAGTTCCTTATAACGGTGCCTTCGGCGGGCGAGAAAGCCAGCTTAGCCGCACCGCTGTATTCGGAGGAAAGCCCGTAGAGCTTGCCGCTGTTTACGATGAACTTTCCTGCGTTTATGCTTTCCGGAATCGCAGCTCCGGCTTTGGAAATGTAGAGTTCCAGGCCTGCTGCGCCGGCCGCAGTGCCGTAGCGGGTGTTTGCAGTCGCCTTGTAGACGTGGCTACCGGTAAGACCTCTCGCCACGCTCTTATAGGGCGAAGGCACCACGTAGAGGTAGTCGCTTCCGCTGGGAGACGGGTAGTAAGCCCCCGCATATGCACCGTCCAGCGTCCAGAAAACGTTGTAGTCCCTCGAGCTGTACCTAGCGCCCTTTCCGGTAAAAGTAAAGGCAGAATATAGCGCTTTTCTTCCGGATGGAATGGTTATCGTCTCCGTAACGGTCTTACTGTAACCGGACAGAACGTCGCTGTAGCTTGCGTAGCTGTTATTTACGCCGGAGGCGTATTCGCAGTCGTAGCGTCCGAAGGACAGGGTCTTTGGTGGGGTCACGAAGGAACCGGAGACATGGTACATGCCGCCGGAAACTTCCGAAACTCTGCTGCTCTTCGCCGGAGCCAGGTCTGCAGAAACAGGCGCGCCGGCCTTAACGTGGCAGACCCGCAGGTTGTCCATATAGAAGTAATTTGTGTGCTTGGAAGAGGACGTGTAGTCGCGGACCACGCTGCTTATGGTGTAAGTGCCCGGGCCGAGAATCTGGGGATGCACGTAGGTGCCGCTGCCGGTGTTCCAGGTGGTGTCGGAGCAGATTTTCTCCCAGGGCGCAGCCACGCCGTCCCTGGCGATATTAATATAGACGGACGAACAGCCGCCGCTCTCGCTAAGGTAGTCGTAGTCGAAGCTCAGCACGGCCTGCTTGCCGGCAGGCACAGTAAATGTAACCGGCCTGGTGCTTCCGGTCTGGAGCGCGTTGGAATCCCTCTTCGTCGTGGCCAGATAGCCTATGCGGTAGCGCTATCCGGTGACCGCACCGGCGTCCAGCGTAAAGTAGCTGCTGTACTCGCTGTCGTCGAAGTCTTCTGCGTATTCTTTTTCTACAACGTAGCCTTCCGATGCGGCAAAGTCCTTGTTTACGCCGCAGTTTACGTCGAAAATATCGGTCTTGGAGTTCGCGTCGTACTCGTAGTACCAGGTCGTGTCCGGTGCAAGCAGGGTCTCTGCAGAGAGCTTCGCACCTGCCGAGGCTTCGGATACGATAAAGGAGCTTATTCCACTTTCTTTTGCGTTCGTGACCCCATCAACTATGCTCTGGACATCGTCTCCCAGCTTGTACTCCGCATAGTAAATATAGTCCGCCGAGCTGTCCAGATTGCGCTTTTTAAGCCTTTTCGTCTCGGCTTCCCTGCCTTCTGCAACGTAGAGTATCTGCTTTATGTCGTCGTGGCCTCCCAGATTTGCAGCTGCCGTAACGTAGCGGCTGCCCTG
>JAKSSQ010000104.1 GCA_024403005.1 Clostridia bacterium
TGCCCTTGGCGCGGAGAACGATACCGAAGGAGCTTGCATTGAGGTCTTCCAGAATATCGTTAATCTGTTCTTCTGTGTAGCGGTTAGCTGTTTCGATGCCCCAGCTCGTGAATACTTCGTCTGCATCGTGGTGGTGACCGCATCCGCAGCTGCATTCTTCACCGTCTTCGTGGTGATGATGGTGGTGTTCATGCTCGTGGTCATGATCGTGATCGTGATGATGGTGATGATGTTCGTGCTCGTGTTCTTCGTGTTCCTTGAGCAGTTCTTCCATCTGAGCTGTGAGAGCATCTCTGCCGTCGATTGTTTCCAGCATTACCTTGCCGTCCAGTTCGTCCCAGTCTGCAGTGATAATCTTTGCTTCTGCGTTCTTTTCCTTAATGAGGCCAACTGCTTCCTGAACCTTTTCTGCGGAAAGCTTGCCTGTTCTGCTTAAAATTACGCAGTGAGCTGTGCCAACCTGGTCTACGAAGAATTCGCCGAAGTTCTTCATGTACATCTTGCACTTGGAAGCGTCTACAACTGTTGTAAGACCGCCGAGTACGAAGCGTTCGTCGCCTGTAGCCATTACAGCTGCAGCAACTTCGGAAAGCTTGCCTACGCCGGAAGGTTCGATAATAACTCTGTCCGGTTCATACTGTTCGAGAACCATCTTAAGAGCTTCCTTGAAGTCGCCTGTAAGGCTGCAGCAGATGCATCCGGAGTTCATTTCGCGAACTTCTACGCCTGCGTCCTGCAGGAATCCGCCGTCGATACCGATTTCACCGAATTCGTTTTCGATGATGACGATCTTCATGCCTGCGTAAGCTTCCTTAACGAGTTTTTTAATGAGCGTGGTCTTTCCTGCTCCGAGGAAACCGGAGTAAATATCAATTTTTGTCATAGGTTTCACCTCTTTATCTATATCAGTTTCACTCTTTTTGTTCGATTTTTTCTTCCACCATCCGTAGAGCCTGCTTCCTCTTCGGCTCCAGCCGTAGGCTTTTCTGAGCCTGTTGGCCGCGTGAACCAATGGTATGGATAGCAGCCTTCTAACCGCCGCGAAAAGCGGCGTGGACAGAACGGCGGATATTATGGGCGTCGCAGCGAATCTGGCTAATATAGCCATTACCGGCGCCAGGAGTACGTTTGCAAGGGCAGCTATAAGGCCGATGATTTCCATCACCGCGGATACGGCTGCGCTTACAATAACTCCGATAAAGGGCAGCAGCGGCATAGCTAATCCTCCGACTGCTGTCTGATTCTTTCAACAGCAGATTTAATTTTAGAAGCCGTTGCGGTCGGGTTGTTCTTAAGGATACGCTTCATGGCCTTATATGGCCTGGGGCGCTTTGCATTTATGGCTGCAAGGCGCTCTCTTATAGAAGCTTCCAGCTCTTCCAGTTCGTCGGGAATTCCGTTCTGGTTAAGATCGTGGAAGGCAATGTGCGCATCTATGGAAGTGCGCACGGCTTCCCTTCTTTCTTCCATGCGTTCTCTGGCATCATCTGCCAGGCTTCTGAGCATTTCTGCACGTTCAGCTGCACGCTGCAGCACCAAGCTGTCCTCTTCCAGATCCCGCAGCATAGCCTTTACGTCGAATGCTTCTCTTACGGACAGAGCCGTATCGGCAGCGAAGATTATGGCCATTATGTGGGTCACCAGGTTGGGCGCAAGGCCCGGCACGAGGCCGATGAGGCCGTCGAACCAGGGGTGAACAAACCGGATCAGAAGCACCGATCCGACGCCCCAGGCGAAGGACGCTCTCGGGCAGATGTAGCCGTTTACGTTGCCTTTATCGCCGGAATAATCCCAATAGCGAACGCCGAAAATCCTTTCCATGGCAGCTCCCGTGGCATATTCCAGAGCCGTCGCAGACACCATACCGCAGATGAACACCAGCGGCATGCTCTTTGCAACAGGAATAGTCGCGTGGAGTATAACTATGGCTCCGAACCCGTAAATCGGAAGAATCGGGCCGAAAAGGAACCCTCTGTTAACTATTTTGTGCTGACAAGCGGATACGTAGAGCACTTCCCATACGTAGCCTGCGAAGGCGTATGCGAAGAACAGCAGTATCCACTGGTCCGGGGAATAAATATACATAACAAATTATTATAGCATAAGATTGAATGTACCTTCAATCCTTACACGGCCGAGCAACTTTGCATGTTCGATGTCTCCGGCCGTTTCCACGGGCCCGCACCAGGCCAGCCCGCAGCTTGCGGAAATATCCCTGGGAACCGGGATAATCCGGCCCGGGATTCCTTTTTCCATGAAGTAGTCTTCTGCAGTGACGGCATCCGTCGTCGAGCGGAAAGTGAGTACGATTTTAGGTTCTTTAGGCCTCACGGCTTAACCACCTTCCCGGCAGACATGACTCTGTCTGCGATATCGTACATGTTTGTGACCCCGCCGACGGCCAGTTTTTCCTTAAGGCCGTAGAAGTCCAGGCAGGTGCCGCAGGTAAGGATTGTAGTACCCTGAGATTCCATGTATTTAAGGTCTTCCAGAGAGGGTGAACCCTCGCATGTGTAATTAGCTCCTCCATTGTAGAAGAGGATGGTATCGGGCAGAGTTTCTCTCTGGGAAATTGCGTAGATGAAGCCCTTCATGAGGATAGCGCCCAGCTCTTCGCTTCCGCCGCCCATGGACTTATCGGAAACAACAACGACTGTAGGGCCTGCAGCAGGTCCGCAGAATACTGCAGCTTCTGCGTCCGGATCTGCTTCGGGAGTCTCGCTTGCGTCTGCTTCGATCTTTACTGCGAACTGGTTTTCTGCCAGAGTTTCGGTTGTAAATGCAAAGCCGCGGCTCTTGGCCAGCTTGCTCAGGTTGCTTACAGCTGTATCGTTGTCTACGATTACGGTGATGAGTGTTTTTTCTGTGAGGGCGTTTAAAGCTTTAATTGTCTTTACTACAGGGATGGGGCACTTTTCGCCCATGCAATTGATGGACATTTCTCTCATTTGGGGTTCTTCTTTCTGTTTTGTTTCTATACAACTTTTGCGGCTAACCGCAGATTTCCTTTACTGCGCTTACAGCAGCATCCACGTCTTCCTGCGTATTAAAGTACGACAGAGAGAAGCGGACTGTTCCTCTCGGGAAAGTGTTAAGGATTTTATGGGCGGACGGAGCGCAGTGGAGTCCGCAGCGGGTTAAGATTCCGTAATCCTGTTCTAAAGCGGCTGAAACCGATGCATTATCCTGTCCCTCAAAGTCCAGGGAAATTACACCGCATCCGAAGTTTTCGCCTACGGCGGTTACTCCGGAAATTCCTGCAATTCCTGCTCTGAAGCGTTCTTCCAGCTCAATAATATGGGCATGGATAGCCTTAATGCCCTTTTCTTCTATGAATCTGAGGGATGCTTCCAGACCGAAAACTCCGGGAACGTTAAGGGTTCCGGCTTCGAATTTATCCGGCATAAAAGCAGGCATTTCTTCCAGGTCGGAAGCACTGCCTGTTCCTCCGCAGATTAAAGGGTCCAGTTGCTCGGCAAGCTTTGGGTCTACCAGCAGAAGGCCTATGCCCTGCGGGCCCATGAGGCCTTTGTGGCCGGGCATTGCAAGAGCGCTCATATTGCAGGCCTTAAAGTCTATCGGGTAGTGGCCTGCGGTCTGGGCTGCATCCACGAGGAAGAAAATATTCTTCTCTTTGCAGATTTTTCCGATCGCTTCGATGTCTTCCAGGCTTCCGGATACGTTGGAACCGTGGCAGGCAACCACAAGCTTGGTCTCTTTCTTAATGAGCCCATGCAGTGCAGAGCTGTCGTTAAAGGGCAGCAGATCTACTGCTACGCCCTGCTTTTCCAGCTGCCTTATGGGCCTCATGACCGAATTGTGCTGCATTGGGGTCACGATAACGTGGTCGCCTGGCTTAAGAAGCCCTTTTATAACCATATTGAGCCCTGCCGTAGCACCGGGTGTTATTACCACGTGGTCCGGTCTGTCGAAATTGAACAGTCTGCATGCAGCCATGCGCAGCTTTAAAGCCGTGCGGCCTGCTTCGAGGCTGGCGCCGTAAGCACCGCGTCCCGGGTTAGCGCCTATATTTCTTATGTAATTTTCCACTGCTGCTGCAACGCTTTCCGGCTTTGGGAAGGTCGTAGCACTGTTGTCTAAATATATTGTCTTCATAATAATTTCGGGACAGTAATTCCGCTATGCGAAATTTTTCCCTCCCGCCTCAAAAAATTGCTTTATTTCTAAAAATAGTTTATCATTTTTACGGAAAAGTTCAAACACTCAGAGGAAAAATTCACATGAACGGACAAGATTTCACAAAACTTACAGGCCTCACAGGCTGCGCCGGCTGCGGTGCAAAACTGGGCGCCGGAGTGCTGGCAGAAGTCCTGGCAGGCATAACCCAGAATTCAGACCCAAACCTGCTCGTCGGATTCGAAAAGAGCGACGATGCGGCTGTATATAAAATAAGCGAAGAGCTGGCGCTGGTGCAGACGCTGGACTTCTTCCCGGCTATCGTGGACGATGCCTACACTTTCGGCAAAATCGCTGCGGCAAATGCCCTTTCCGACGTTTACGCCATGGGCGGTGAACCGAAGATCTGCCTCAACATTATGGAAGTTCCGGAAAAGATGCCAAGAGATGTTATCGGAGAAATACTCCGCGGCGGCAGCGAAAAGGTTAAGGAAGCCGGCGCCGTTATAGCCGGCGGCCACACCATATTCGACGAAGTTCCTAAATATGGTCTTTCCGTAACAGGCTTCGTGAACCCATCAAAGATTTATAAAAACCAGGGAGCAAAGCCCGGAGACGTGCTCATTCTTACAAAGCCGCTGGGCATAGGCGTAGTAACGACTGCAGGCAAGGCCGGTCTTGCAGGTAAAGAAGCTGCAGAAACGGCGCTCGAAAGCATGCAGACATTGAACAAATACGCAAGAGACGTATTTGTAAACTGCGAAGTCCACGCTTGCACGGACGTTACAGGTTTCAGCCTTATGGGCCACCTGAGCGAAATGCTCGCAGAAGGAATCGGGGCTGATGTGTTCACACAGAACATTAAACTGGTGCCCCAGGCCCTGGAATTCGCAGAAATGGGGCTGCTTCCCGAAGGAATGTACAGAAACAGAAAAGCTTACGGCAAAAATGTGGACGAATCCGCTGCTTCCGAAGCTATGGCAGATCTTATGTTCGACCCGCAGACCTCCGGCGGCCTTCTCGCTGCAGTTGCTCCGGAAGACGCAGATGAATGCCTTGCAGCTCTGGAAAAGTGCTGCATTGCACCGAGAAAAATCGGTACTATCTGCGAAAGAAAAGACGAAAAGCCCATTAAGCTGCTTTAAAAATGCAATAAAAAACCCGCACTGCCTGCAAGCGATGCGGGTTTTAGTTTGCCTGTTTTACAGGTTAATGATTTTGCTGAGCAGATAGGTGCCTGCTGCGTGGTCTTCGAAGAAGGGAATTTCCTTCCATGCGCAGAATTTTACTGCAATGTAGAGGATAACCAGCGCTTCCAGGAAGCCGACTGCAAAGCCTCCCAGCCAGTTTACCTGCTTTATTACCGGTGCGCCCTCTGCGATTTTTATCGCGTGGGATACGAGTGTGAACACCAGCATGGCTGCCAGCAGAATAATTACGAATGCGATGGAGTGGATCACCTTTGAAAGCCCTGCTTTAATCGCATCCATTACGTCTCCCTGGACTGAGCCGACGGCGTTAGTTGCCTTTTCTCTTATGATTTCGTCCACTTTGTCGTCCAGTTTAAGCGTTTTGAGAACGGAATTTACGTTCTCGGAAAATATTGCTTCGGAGCCGTCCATGTTGTCGATGGCATTTTGGATTTCGTCGCTGACTGCAGCTTCCACTTTCGGCCAGACGGCTTCGGTGGCGATGGGTGTTACGATGGCTGTAAGGAAAATCGCACAGCTAACCGCAAGAACCACCACAATTACCGGTCTGAAGGTCTCATAAAGTCCTTTTCTGGCGCCGAGCATGGCAAAAAGCAGGAAAAACAGCACTACCGCAGCATCTGCGATAATCCAGCCGAAGTCGCTTGTTATTGCTTCTGTGTTAATTGTCATTTCACTCTCCTTTATATCCTACCCTTTTGAATGTACGGCTGACAAAAATGCAGCGTACAACTAATTATACACTGCATTGTCTTTTTGTCTATTTACAGTATTGTGACAGTAATGCGCTCGGGGCCCTGCCTTTATGTGTGAACGAACTGGAATTTAGTATTGTAACGCCACATTATCACTTTGGCAGCTTCCTTTTTCCGGTAATACTCTCAACTTCAAGAACATAAA
>JAKSSQ010000105.1 GCA_024403005.1 Clostridia bacterium
TTTCGTCCGGTTCGTATACGTGGTGTTCTTCTTCGTACTTGGGCGGCTGGGAAACAACTCCTGCACCTGCTACGATGTTTTCTTCCAGAACCTTGTCTGCTTCGGGCTGCTCTGCCTTGGGCATTTCTTCCTTTTCGGGCTGCTGGACGGGTTCCTGGGGAGCCTGTGCCTGCTGGGCCTGCTGAGCCACCTGGCCGAATGTGGGAATATCACCTGCTGCCGGTTCCTGCGGAGCCTGCTGAAGAGGCATCTGCTGGGAAGGAACGGGTTGGGTCATGTATAAAGGAACCTGCTGCATAACAGGCTGCTGATATACGGGAACCTGCTGGTATACGGGCTGCTGCATTACCGGCTGAACGGGCTGCTGTTGCTGCACCGGCTGCTGGATGGGAGCCTGCTGGACAGGCTGCTGGTAAACCGGCTGGGCCTGGATATATACAGGCTGTGCGGGCTGAGCTACGTATACAGGCTGCTGCGGCTGGGGCGGAATTGTCCATGCCGGCTGTGCGGGCTGCTGGAACTGGGGAACGTACAGCGGTGTTGTCTGGGGAGCCTGTGTGGATACGGGCTGAGCCTGGACGTTGTACGGTGTCCATGTGGGTTCCGGCTGCATGCTGGGCATGCGCCATGTTCCTGCTGTAAACTGTACCTGGGGCTGCTGAACCGGCTGCTGGTATACAGGTTGCTGCTGCATTACCGGCTGAACGGGCTGCTGTTGCTGCACCGGCTGCTGCACGGGAGCCTGCTGGACAGGCTGCTGATATACAGGTTGCTGCACGGGGGGAACAGTCCAGGTCATCTGGGGCTGGGGCTGGACAGACGGCTTATTTTCCGAAGCAAAATAACCCTCACTTGCATCTCTGCTCATGACGGTAACTGCATCGGACGGGCTGCTGTTCATGGACGGCCAGCTCATATCTATATTGCTTACGGACTGAGGCTTCGGGAAATCGTAAGTATTCCAGGAGAACTCTTCCGTATTCGGTGTTTTTATTTCTTCCTGCGCCTTACTGCCGCACTTGGGGCAGTGAGCTCGATCCGAATCAAATTCGCATCCGCAGACTCTGCATTTCATAATAAAATAATCCTCCGCTAATTTGAGAATATAATTATTCACAATTATATACCAATTAATTAATACTTACAAGAAAACCGCGTATTTAATACAATTTCTGTTTGACCAAATCATGCATATGTGATATTCTACTCAAGCACTAATGCGGCGGACGAAAGTCCGAAAGAAAAATTTTAAATATTTTTCAAATTGTTGTTGACAACAAATCCCTATAGTGCTAATATACTTATTGTTCGTTGCGCACCATTAGCTCAGTTGGTAGAGCACCTGACTCTTAATCAGGGTGTCCAGGGTTCGAGCCCCTGATGGTGTACCAAGACCCCGGATCGTAAGATCCGGGTTTTCTTTCTGAATAAGCCGTTTGGCGTTTACATAGAGCCTGGAACCAATGTGGTTGCCGGGTGTTTTTTTGCGCTTTTTTCAGATCGGCAGACACCCTGATTATCTGCTCGGTTTTGAGGAATCAGGGTGCCTAAGTCCATCAGCAGCGAAAACCGGCCAGGCAGCCCATTGGCCTCACGCAAAAACGCCCCGGGAAACCGGGGCGCCTTTAATTTGCTTCATCAGCCTACTTCTTGCTGCTTACCTTCTTGCCGCCGACAGTCTTCTTAACTGCGGATTCCTTGGGAACAACTTCGGTGTCGATTACTTTCTTAACCTGCTTTGCCTTTTCGAGAGCAGCCTTCATATCAATTGCCATAGTGTATCTCCTTTCGTGCAGTAAACGGATTAAATGAATTCGAACCAGGAGCCGATGCCCTTCTTAACTGCAACTTCGTAGCAGGAAGCGGCGGTAGTATTGTCCTGGATAGCCATGCCTGTGGTGTCGAAAATTGTAATTTCTTCTGCGCTTTCGCGGCCGGGCTTAAGGCCGAGAACGATTTCGCCGATTTCACCGTAGATGTCGTCCTTTGTTATTGCGCCGCCCTTGATTGCGTTCTGAGTGTCGCCTCTCACGATGCACTGAGCGATGGAATCGCAGACGATCTTGTCTGCCTTGCCGAATACGGCGGGTTCCAGTTCGTTCTTAAAATCTGCGTCGGTTCCGACTTCGATAATGTGCATGCCGGGTTTAACGTAGTCAGCCATAAGGTACGCTTCTCTGGAAGGTGTGGGGCAAACCAGGATGTCTGCGCCCTTTGCAGCTTCTTCTACTGTGTCGCAGATAATTACCTTTGCCTTTGTCTTGCTTTCGATGAATTCCTTATATGCAGCGAAGCCTTCGGGAGTGCCGAATTTGTCGTAAACGCGGACTTCTTCCAGGTCTCTTACGAGAGAAACTGCGTAGATCTGGTTGCGTGCCTGTGCACCGGAAGCAAAAACTGCAGCGACCTTGGAATCTTCGCGGGACATGTATTTTGCAGAAACTGCACCTGCTGCGCCGGTTCTGATGCCTGTAATAAGGCTGGAATCCATGATCGCAATGGTCGCACCGGTCTGCGCGTCGGAAAGGATAAGGTTGCCCATCATGTTGGGGAGAATTCCGCCTTCAGAAGTCTTATACTTGCCTTCGCCCTTTGCGTTGCCCGGGTAGAGGCCTACGATCTTCATGGACATCTGGTCTGTGTCGTTGTTGTTGCAGGTCTTAACGTCCATGGCTGCGTGGAACTTTTCCATGCTCATGCCCTGAATGGCAGGCTGAGTAACCATTCCGCGCTGGAAAGTCTTGTACGCTTCTTCTACAGCGACGATT
Source organism: Clostridia bacterium (assembly GCA_024403005.1). Lineage (GTDB taxonomy): Bacteria > Bacillota > Clostridia > Peptostreptococcales > Anaerovoracaceae > RUG11894. The sequence continues at coordinate 2,769 of JAKSSQ010000105.1, forward strand.
ACAGATTCCATGTCCAGACACTGTGCTACGTCGTTCTTTGAAAGTAAAAGTGTTTTCATGTCCGGTCTTCCTTTCTTTATGCTTTAAGGTTTGTGAATCGGGCCGGAGGCCCTGTTTATTACAGAAAAATGCGTTGGGTCACGCTTATTAATACTACCCGCAATTGAATATATTTAGTATACTATAATATTAGAGGCACTGCACTTAATTTGTCCCGGCCTCTGCCCCACTTATAATGTTGACAAGCATTTTTCAAAATGTTATTTTAATCTTTCTGAGAGAGAGGAAACGACATGAACTCTAAGAATTATGTAGTCGGTTTCGGCGGAGCCAACATGGATCTGCACATACGAAGCGACAAACCTGTAATAATGCGCGACTCAAACCCCGCAAGCGTGCACACTTCGCCCGGCGGAGTTATGAGAAATATCATGGAAAACACCGCAAGACTGGGTACTGAATGCACACTGCTGGCGCCTGTCGGCAAAGATGCTTTCGGTGACCGAATCATCAAGTCCTGCCGCGAATCCGGAATTAACCCGGACAGGCTTTACATCAGCGAAGACCTGGCAACCTCCAGTTACATGGCATTCATGGATGCCGACGGAGACATGCTCCTCGCAGCTAACGACATGCGCAACATGGACATGATTCCCGCATCGTATCTCGAAGAAAACAAAGACATTATCCAGGGCGCAAAAGCCATCGTCTGCGACGCAAACCCCCAGCTGGAAAGACTGGAGCAGATGTGCGAAATCGCAGCAGGCACACCGATTTTCGTTGACCCCGTGTCCGTCTCCAAAGGCTGGAAATACAAGGGTCTGCTGGATAAAATCTATCTTATAAAGCCAAATCTTATGGAACTGGAATACCTCAGCGGTATGCAGTGCAGAAACGACGACGACATTAAGGCTGCTGTACAGGAACTCCTTAACAAAGGCACAAAGGCCGTTGCGGTATCTCTCGGAATCCGCGGCTGCTACTATGCCGATGCAGAAGGCAATTCCATGTTCAGAAACCTTCGCCCCGTGGAAAACATGGCAAACGCTACAGGTGCAGGAGACGCCTTCACAGCCGGTCTCGTTAGCGCATGGTGCAGAGGGTTCAAGCCCGAAGACATGCTGGACTACGCACTGGCCTGCGGCATCCTGGCAGTTTTAAGCGAAGACACAATTAACGTTAACTTATGTGATTCCCTCGTAAAGGAAACCATCGAAAAGTACAGAATTTAGGAGAAGAAGCTATGAATCTGGAAAAATATCTCGACATTACACCCGAAGTTGCAGAAGCAGTTGCAGCAGGAAAGCCCGTTGTTGCTCTTGAAAGCACAATCCTGAGCCACGGCATGCCCTACCCCGAAAACCTCGAATTCGGCAAGAAGGTAGAAGACCTCATCCGTGCAGAAGGCGCAGTTCCCGCAACTATGGCTTTAATCGGCGGAAAGATTAAGGTTGGCTTAAGCGAAGAAGACCTCGTTACTCTCTGCAAGGAAGCTCACAACGTTGGCAAGGTAAGCCGCAGAGACTTCGCTACATACCTGGCAACAGGCAAGATGGGTGCTACAACAGTTGCATCCACAATGATCTGCGCTAAGCTTGCAGGCATTAAGATCTTCGCTACAGGCGGCATCGGCGGCGTACACAGAGGCGGCGAAAACTCCATGGACGTTTCCGCAGACCTTCAGGAACTGGGCAACACAGACGTTGCAGTAGTTTGCGCAGGCTGCAAGCAGATTCTGGACATCGCAAGAACTCTCGAATACCTTGAAACAATGGGCGTTCCCGTAATCGGCAACAACTGCGACCAGGTTCCCGCTTTCTACTGCAGAAACTCCGGCCACAACGTAGACTACAAGGCATCCTGCGAAAAGGACATCGCAGCAGTTCTCAAGGTTTCCCACGATCTCGGATTCAAGGGCGGCCAGCTGGTAGTTAACCCCGTTCCCGAAGAATTCGCAATGGATTACAACGAAATGGAAGCTATCATCAACAAGGCTATGGCAGAAGCAGACGAAAAGGGCATCTCCGGCAAGGACATTACACCCTTCATGCTCGCTAAGGTTGTTGAACTCACAGGCGGCGAATCCCTCAAGACAAACATTCAGCTCGCACTTAACAACGCAGTTTGCGCAGCTAAGGTTGCAGTAGAAATGTCCAAGATGTAATTCAATTGGTTCACGAAAGACCGTTTTAGAAGGACAGAAACATGTTAAAGGAAATCGTAAGCAGAAGAAGCATCAGAAAATATAAGGACACTCCTGTTACAGACGAACAGCTCCAGAAGATCCTGGAAGCTGGCAGACTCGCCCCCACAGGAAGCAATACCCAGCCTTTAAGATTTATCGTTCTTAAGAGCGAAGAATCCAGAAGACAGGTTATGGAAGTGGACGGCGGCCAGGAGAGGATGCTCCAGGCACCCCTCATTATCGGCTGCGTAGGCGACCTTTCCTGCAGAATCGACGACTGCTCCAAGGTTAACGTTAACGAACACGACAACCTGGAAGAAACAAAGCAGGTATTAAGAGACTGCGCCATCGGAATCGAAAGCATGATGCTCCAGGCTGAACACATGGGCCTCGGCACCTGCTACACAGGCTGGTACGAACAGGAACCCATGAAGGCAGCTCTCGGCGTTCCCGATTACTGCTACGTCGCAGGCGTTCTGGTAGTTGGCTATGCAGACGAAGCACCCGCAGCAAGACCCCGCCGCGCTCTGGAAGACATTACTTACATCGACTGCTGGGGAAACAAGTAGGTTGACCCAATCATAAAAAATCCGGCATTCCTGCCGGACCAATACCAAACAACAAAGCCCGCCCTGATAGTTCAGGACGGGCTGTTTTAATGTCTTATCGTAATTTAGCGATGATTAGTTCACGCGATTACTTTGCCTTCGGTGTGAGAACCTTTGTTCCACCCATGTAGGGCTGCAGCACTTCGGGAATGGTGATTGTGCCATCTTCCTGGTAGTGGTTTTCCAGGAAAGCGATGAGCATTCTGGGAGGTGCTACTACTGTGTTGTTGAGTGTGTGTGCGAAGTAGTTGCCGTTTTCCTTGTCACGAACGCGGATGCCGAGTCTTCTTGCCTGAGCGTCGCCGAGGTTGGAGCAGGAACCTACTTCGAAGTACTTCTGCTGTCTGGGAGACCATGCTTCTACGTCTACGGACTTAACCTTAAGGTCTGCAAGGTCGCCGGAGCAGCATTCCAGAGTTCTTACGGGGATTTCCATGCTTCTGAAGAGTTCTACTGTGTAGCTCCAGAGCTTGTCGTACCACATGGGGGAATCTTCGGGTTCGCATACTACTACCATTTCCTGCTTTTCGAACTGGTGGATTCTGTATACGCCTCTTTCTTCGATGCCGTGAGCACCAACTTCCTTACGGAAGC
>JAKSSQ010000106.1 GCA_024403005.1 Clostridia bacterium
AGTCTGTGGAGCCCCAGCCGTTTGCAGGTTCCAGGTCTTCGGATGCGACCATGTATTTAGCCTTGTCTGCGAAGATATTTGCAACGTCGATGGTTGCCATGAGGCATGCATCGAAGCCGACCAGTTCGAAGGGAACTTCTTCGCCGGGATATATGTCTTCCAGAGCGCTTCTGAGCTCCAGAAGGTCGAGGGAATCGAAACTGTTTGTTTCGTCGAAGGCAACGCCTCCAACGCTTCCGCCGCCGTGGTTCCAGAGCAGAAGCATCTTTTTATCTGCCGGGTAGTTCTCTTCGCAGAACTCCAGGAACGAACGGAGGGTTTCTCCTTCGCCCATGTTTGCGTCGGGAAGGGTATCCACAGTATTAAAGCCGTCTTTGTTCAGTACGTGGCGCTGAATCTGTCCGGCGCTTACTTTATCCGTATTCCACGCATAGGTTCCGCCGGTTTCGATTACCAGAGATACGTTAGGGGAAAGGTTTGCTGCCATAGCTTCTTCCAGGTCTGCACTTCCGCATCCGTAGAAACTTTCCAGGTTGCTTCCGCACATGTACCAGTAGATTGCCCAGCTGTCCTTTGCGTCTTGTGCAGGGGATTCAGCTTTATGCGTAAAAGCGAATATTCCTGCGACTGCAGCTATAAGAACTGCCGCAAGGATTATGGCTGTACTCTTGTTGTTATTTTTTGTCATAAAACACAGTCTCCTTTGTACTTATTGTAACGGATAAACGGAAGGCTGCAAAGCACTAAAATCAATAAGAGGCGAGGTTTTGCAGATAAAAAAGGATGCGCAGATTATGCGCACCCTTTGGGTCAAACTTTTACCGGTTTTTAATTACTTTGCGGGAGCCTTGATGATCATGCCGTCCATGAGCTCTTCCTGCATGAGAGGTCTGTGAGCGGGGCCGTTGATGCCTGCTACGCCGCCTGTATGCACGAAGATAATGTTTTCGCCCGGCTTAATTTCGCCGTTCTTAACCATTTCGCGGATTCCGTAGAAGCACTTGCCTGTGTAGCAGGGGTCGAAGATGAGGCCTTCTTTTCTGCCCATGTAGTAAATGGCTTCGCGAACTTCCTTAACGGGGTTGTTGTAAGCGCCGCAGTGGTACTTAAGTGTAATGTCGAAGTCTTCCTTAGCTGCATCCCAGTCCAGACCGAAGTATTCTTTGCATTCGTCGAAGTACTTCTTAGCTCTTGCCTGTGCGTCGGGTTCGTGGGAGGGGGAGATTGCTACGCCTGTAAGCTTAACGGGGGACTTTGTGTCCTTGAGGCCAATGAACAGACCCATATATGTGCCTTCGGAACCTACTGTGCAGATGATTCTGGGGTTTTCGATGCCCTGTTCTTCGCACTGCTTTGTAATTTCCATGGCGCATTCGTAGTAACCGCAGCATCCGAGAGCGTTGGAACCGCCCATGGGGATGAAGTAGGGCTTGTCTCCCTGTGCGATGTACTTGTCCATTGTTTCCTTAACAGCTCTTGCTTCCAGTTCTTCTTCTGTAGCGTCGCCGTCCTGCTGAACCAGATAAACTTCGCAGCCCATGATTCTGTCGAGCAGAATGTTAGCGGAGATTTCGCCGGGGTATTCGCCTACAGCAACTATTGTGCACTTCATTCCGAACTTTGCAGCTACTGCAGCTGTAAGTCTGCCGTGGTTAGTCTGGGGGCCGCCTACTGTTACCAGAGCTGTTGCTCCCTGCTGCTGAGCTTCGTAGAGGAAATATTCCAGCTTTCTCAGCTTGTTTCCGCCTGTGCCGAAGCCTGTTAAATCGTCTCTCTTTACATAGAAGTTGATACCCATGTCCTTAGAAACGCTGGGCATGTATTCCAGGGGTGTGGGAAGGTGCAGGAATGATACTTTTTCGTGTCCTAAAATCATAATTTCCTCCTTTGGATAATATTATCTGCCGATAGCGGGGTCAACGTGCCAGTATTCGCACTGTTTCTTAAACTCCGCAGCGGCTTTTTCCCTAGCTTGCTGGCTTACTCCGCCGTAAATGCAGCGGAGCATTATATTCTTTGCGGTGTGTTCAAGGCTCGTGAACTCAATCATGTCCACCTTGTAGCCCCACTCCGTAAGCTTCTGCGCTCTTAAGCCGTCGGTAAGGATAGCAGAGAACCTTTCCTTGAGTATACCATGTCCGAGGAAAGTATTCATCTCGGATTGCTTTATCTGGTGGAAAAGTTCGTGCTGACAGCAGGGAACGGAAAGGATGACCTTTGCGTTCCAGATCTTTGCCTTCTGCAGGGCGTAGTCCGTAGCCATGTCGCAGGCGTGGAGGGTGACCACCATGTCCGCCTTAGCTGCTTCGTCGTACTCTGCGATGTCTCCGACTTTAAACTTTAGATCTTTATATCCCAGGTCTTCTGCAATCTTGTTGCAGAACGCAATTACGTCTGCTTTAAGGTCCAGGCCGACCAGTTTTGCATTGTAGTTGTTCTTGATGTTTAAGAAGTAGTAGAGAGCGAAGGTTAAATAGCTCTTTCCGCAGCCAAAATCGATGATTACAGGCTCTTTCGGCAGGTACTGGAGACAATCTTCAGCGATCTCTAAAAATCTGTTAATCTGGCGGAATTTGTTCCTGTGCTTGGGAACCACCTGGCCGTCTTTCGTCATTACGCCGAGGCGCACGAGGAAGTCTGCGGGAGTTCCTTCGGGGATTACGTATTCCTTTTCTCTGTTGTGCTCCAGGCAGCCCATGCACTTGGTCGGTGCCTTCTTTATAATCTTGGGTCTGTCGGGCTTGCTTGCGAGAATGGTGTAATCTGCAGCTTCGGAGAAGATGTCCGCCTGCTTATATTCCGTTTCCAGGAGTCTGCCGAAGAAAGAGGGCAGTTCTTCCGGAAGGACGTTTTCGTGGGTCACCTTTTTTTCGTAAGTGTATTCTGCCTGGTAGTGCAGCACGCCTTTTAATGCGATAGGCCTGATAGACACCTTGCGCACCGGGCTGCTCTTCTTTCTCGGGCCTCCGAGAACGGCCAGAATAAGGCTTTCGCTGTCCGCGAGGGATGCGATTAATTCTACTGGTTTGTCCATACTTTGCGTTCTCCTTCGGGGCAGCCGCCGCGCATGTTGTAGAGTTCATCCTGGATCATCTGCTGGATTTCAGCGGAAATGGTCTTTGTGCGTTCCTTTTCCATGCCTGCAGTTTCCACAGCGGGGAGGATGGAAAGGTTAACATCTGCTTTCTTAAGGTATTTCTGCTGTTCGTAAACCTTGTATGTTCCGTCGATTGCAAAAGGCACTATGGGTACGCCTGCTCTTAAAGCGCAGCGCAGAGCGCCTGCCTTGAATTCGTTCATTTCGGGGCCGCGGCTTCTGGTGCCTTCGGGGAAGATAACTACGGATCTGCCGCTTTCCAGCAGTTCCTGAGCTCTGTTTATGGACTGCAGGGTCTGGCGAGGGTTGCCTCTGTCCATGAAGATGCAGTCCGCATATTCCATGTAGTTCTTAACTACGGGAACTTTTCCGGATTCTTTCTTGGCTACGATGGATTTAAGAGACCCCAATTCCTTAGCGATAATGAAGATATCGAAATCTCCCTGGTGGTTTCCTACGTAGAGGGCAGGGCGGTCTTCGATAATGTTTTCCTCGCCTTTCTTGTGGAGGACCATGCCGCCCAGCTTATATACGGAAGGCACGAATGTGTTAACTACGTTCTGCGGAGCCTGGTATCTGTCTCCCGGCTTTTTTCCGCCCTTGAACTTCCAGTAAAGGACGTAAGGGACGTTAATAATGCAGACGATAACTACATATATGAGCCATACAATTGTTCTTATCATAAAAAGACCTCTTTTACAGTTAGTTTACTGCTAAATATTTTATCATAATTTGTAAAAATGTGGTATGATATATCATTATATCTAAATAAAAAAGGACGGCACTTTTATGGATAAAAAGAAGATTATAAACATTGCGGTCATCGCCCACGTAGACGCAGGAAAATCAACACTTGTAGACGCTTTCCTGGCGCAGAGCGGCGTATTCCGCGAAAACGAGGAAATGCTGGCTCAGACCATGGATTCCAACGACCTGGAAAGAGAAAGAGGCATTACAATTTACTCCAAGAACTGCTCTGTAATGCACGATGGTTACAAAATTAACATCGTCGACACTCCGGGCCACGCAGATTTCTCCTCAGAAGTAGAAAGAATCATTAAGACTGTAGATACAGTTATCCTTCTGGTAGACTCTTCCGAAGGCCCCATGCCTCAGACAAGATTCGTACTCCAGAAGTCCCTCGAGCAGAACCTCAATCCCATCCTGCTCATCAATAAACTGGACAAGAGAGACGCAAGAGTAGACGAAGTAGTAGACGAAGTTTACGAACTGTTCATGGATCTGGAAGCCAACGACACACAGCTGGATTTCCCCATTCTGTACGGTATCGCACGCCAGGGCATCGTTGTTCGTGACCCCTCGGAAGTTGAATCCGTTACAGTAGAAACCGGCGACGGCGGCAAGGTAAGAAAGAGAGCTGCAGGCCAGGACGGTCTTTCCATTGCACCTCTGTTCGAAACGATTATCCAGCAGGTTGAAGGCTACGACGACCAGGACGAAGAACCTCTGCAGTTCCAGATTTCCACACTGGGCTACGACGACTACATCGGCCGTCTGGGCATCGGCAGAATTACAAAGGGCAAGGTTAAGCCCGGCCAGCAGGTTGCAGTATGCAAGCCCGACGGCACTTACAAAATGGGTAAGATTAACCAGACTTTCGTATATCAGGGTCTTAAGAGAACTGCAGTCGAAGAAGTCGGCAGCGGCGACATCTGCGTAATTTCCGGTATTTCCGACATTACCATCGGCGATACTATCTGCGTAGAAAGCGCCATCGATCCGCTTCCTTCCATCAGCATCGAAGAACCCACACTTTCCATGAACTTCATGGTTAACGCTTCTCCCTTTGCAGGTACAGAAGGCAAGTTTGTTACAACAAGACACATTAAGGAAAGACTGGAAAAGGAACTGGAAGTTAACGTTGGTCTCATGGTTGAACCCACAGACAGCACAGATTCCTTCAAGGTTTCCGGCAGAGGCGAACTGCACCTGTCCATCCTTATCGAAAACATGCGCCGCGAAGGCTACGAACTGGCAGTTTCCAAGCCGGAAGTAATCCTCAGAAAAGGACCTCTCGGCCAGAAGCAGGAACCTGTGGAAGAAGTAGTAATCGAAGTACCCGACGAATATTCCGGCACAGTAATTTCCGACCTCAACCTGCGTAAGGGCATGATGGTTGCAATGGACGGCAAGAACGGCAGATCCAAGCTGGTTTACACCGTTCCCACCAGAGGACTTCTGGGCTACCGCAGCCAGTTCATTAACCAGACTCACGGCGAAGGCACTATGGTTCAGCGTTTCTTCGGCTACGAAGACTACAAGGGCGAAATCCCCCAGAGAACAGCAGGCGCCATTATCGCTCAGGAAGAAGGCATCTCCACTCCGTACGCTCTCAACAATATTCAGGAACGTACACAGCTCTTTATCGGACCCCAGACTCACGTTTACGAAGGCGAAATCGTCGGCCAGAACAGCAGAAGCGACGACATGATCGTGAACCCCTGCAAGGCCAAGAAGGCTTCCAACATGAGAGCAGCAGGCTCCGACGACGCTGTAAAGCTCTCTCCCTACAAGCAGTTTACTCTGGAAGAAGCTCTTGAATGGATCAACGAAGACGAACTTGTAGAAGTAACACCTACAAGCATCCGTCTGCGCAAGAAGATTCTGAACGAACTCGAAAGAAGAAGATCCGGCAGAACATATTAGAATTTATAAGGCGGCGTAGTTGAAATGCGCCGCCTTTTTTCAAAAGGAACAGAAGGAATGAAAGAACAATTCGAACTTTTAATAGACGATATATCAACTGCAGGCGAGGGGATAGGCCATAAGGACGGAAGAGCTGTATTTGTTCCCGGCGTTCTCCCCGGCGACCGCATTCTTGCAGAGATGGCAGAGGGCAAGGGTAACCTGCTTAAAGCAGAATGCATAGAGCTTCTGGAACCTTCAGTTTCAAGGGTTCCCGACGATTGCCCCAACGGAAAGGACTGCGGCGGCTGCAGCTTAAGAGAGTATAAATACGAAGCTCAGCTCGACTGGAAGAAGGCTTACGTAAACTCTGTTCTTACCAGAATTGCAAGCCTTGAAAACCCGAAAATCA
>JAKSSQ010000107.1 GCA_024403005.1 Clostridia bacterium
ATGATAGCAGGGCCGTCCACCATGGCAGCCATGCTCAACAGCCTGCAGATGGGCTTCCGCGCATTGGCTATTCAGAAACGTTCCGGCGAAGTCTGGAAGGTGCTGGGTGCGGTCAAGGTCGAATTCGACAAGTTCGCAGACACCCTGGCAAAGGCACAGAACCGGCTTAACCAGGCCAACAGCGAACTGGACCAGTTAATCGGAACAAGAACGAGAAAAATACAGAGAACACTGGAAGACATACAGAGATTAGGAGAGCCTGATGAAAATATGGGCGATAGGTGATCTTCACCTCTCCATGGATCCGCGGGTCGAAAAGCCCATGGACATCTTCGGAGGGAGCTGGGTGAACCACCACGAAAAACTGAAGACCATATGGGAAAGAATGGTGGAACCGGAGGACCTGGTCCTTATTCCCGGCGACATCTCCTGGGCTCTTAAGCTGGACGAAGCAAAGGCGGACCTGGCCTGGATAGATAAGCTCCCCGGAAAGAAACTTATCTTAAAAGGTAACCACGACCTGTGGTGGGGCAGCATGGCAAAGATGCGCGGCCTTTACGAAACGGTGGACTTTATCCAGCACGATGCGCAGATAGCCTCAGGAGCCGTTATTTTCGGCACCAGAGGGTGGACCTGCCCCGGGGCGAAGGATTTTACCCCCGAAGACGAACCGGTCTTCAGAAGGGAGGTTTTGCGCCTCGAAATGAGCATTGCAGAAGCAAAGAAGCTGGCCGAAGAATACGAAACCGAAACCGGCAAAAAGGCAGTGCTGATAGGCGCAATGCACTATCCGCCCATGAACGAAAAGTACGAAGAATCGGCTTTTTCAAAACTATTCGAAGAAACCGGAACAAATAAAGTCGTCTACGGACATCTCCACGGCGTAAATGCCTTTAAAAACGGCCCGCAGGGAGTCTTCCGAAACGTAGAATACAGCCTCGTAAGTCTGGACAGGCTGGAATGCTGCCCCAGACTTTTATACACCGCAGAATAGCGGAAACCGGAAAAGGAGGAACATATGAAAAGAGCGATAATCATGGTTCTCGACAGCCTCGGCGTAGGCGAACTGCCCGACGCTGCCAAATACACGGACGCAGGATGCGACACATTGGGTCACATTGCGGAAAATGCGAAGGATTTTAACCCGGTCAACCTCATAAACCTGGGCATGGGCAACATCGACGGCGTGAACCCCCGCATGCCCAGAACAGAATCCCCGGCCGGCTGCTTTGCAAGATGTGCAGAAATGTCTCTCGGCAAGGACACAACCACCGGACACTGGGAAATCGCAGGCCTCTACACAGATGTGCCTTTTAAGACTTATCCGGACGGCTTCCCGAAGGAATTCATCGAAGCTTACCAGGAAAGAATCGGCAGGGAAGTAATCGGTAATTACCCGGCTTCCGGAACGGAAATCATCGAAGTTCTGGGCGACGAACACGAAAAGACCGGCAAGCCCATCGTCTACACATCTGCAGACAGCGTATTCCAGATTGCCTGCAACGTAGGCGTTGTACCTCTGGACGAGCTCTATAAGTACTGCGAAATCGCAAGGGAAATGCTCCAGGGCGAATGGGCCTGCGGCAGAGTAATCGCAAGACCTTACATTAAAAACGCAGAAGGCAAGCGCGAACGCACTTCCGACCGCAAGGACTATTCCGTAAAGCCTCCTAAGAGGACCATTCTGAATATGGTTCAGGATGCAGGAATGGTAAGCGCATCAGTCGGCAAGATTTCCGACATTTTCGACAGATACGGCGTGGATCTGGGCATCCATCTTAAGAACAACATGGACGGTGTGGACAGAACAATCCAGGCTCTGGCAACCGATTTCGAAGGCCTTTTATTTGTAAATCTGGTAGATTTCGATGCAAAGTACGGCCACAGAAGAGACGTACAGGGTTATGGAGACTGCATAATGGAATTCGATGCGAGAGTTCCCGAAATCCTTGCAGCTTTAAAGGACGAGGACATCATTATCTTTACAGCAGACCACGGCAACGATCCGACAGCTCACGGCACAGACCACACCAGAGAATATACACCTATGATAGCCTTCGGCAAGCCCCTTAAGAATGGGGTCAACCTGGGCACATTAAAGAGCTTTGCAGACATCGGCTGCACATGCCTCGAATACCTCGGAATCGAAGAACGACCGGAAATCGGCCAGTCCTTCTTAAAGGAGATTTTAAAATGATCAACATGGTATCCATTATCGAAAAGAAAAAGAACGGCCTGGAACTTTCCGAAGAGGAAATCCGCGGCTTCGTTAAGGGCGTAACCGACGGTTCCATCCCCGATTACCAGACTTCTGCGCTGCTCATGGCAATCTGCCTGCAGGGCATGAATAAACAGGAAACCTTTACCCTTACAGATGCAATGCTGCACAGCGGCCAGACCATGGATCTCACCGCAATAAAGGGCATTAAGGTAGACAAGCACAGCACAGGCGGCGTAGGCGACAAGACTTCTCTTATCGTTGCTCCCATCGCTGCAAGCTGCGGCGTACCCATCTCAAAGATGAGCGGACGCGGCCTCGGGTTCACCGGCGGCACAGTAGACAAGATGGAATCCATCCCCGGCTTCAGAATTCAGCTTTCTCCCGAGGAATTCCTCCATGCAGTTGAAACTTCCGGCATGTCCATCGTAGGCCAGACTCAGGACGTAGCACCTGCAGACAAGAAGCTCTACGCTTTAAGAGACGTAACAGCCACAGTTAATAATATTTCCTTAATTTCTTCTTCCATCATGAGCAAGAAGCTCGCCAGCGGCAGCGATGCCATCGTTCTGGACGTTAAGTGCGGCCACGGCAGTTTTAACAAGACTCAGGAAGCTGCAGACGAACTGGGCAAGTACATGGTTGAAATCGGTACAAACGCAGGCAAGAAGGTGGTTGCGGTCATTACAGACATGAACCAGCCTCTCGGCGACGCAGTCGGCAATTCCGTAGAAGTTATCGAAGCTATCAATACCCTCAAGTGCCAGGGCCCGGCAGACATGACAGAGCTGGCTTTAACTCTCGCAGGCTACATGATTTACTGCGGCCAGAAGGCTTCAACTCCCGAAGAGGGCAGAGCAATGGCAGAAGACGCATTAAAGTCCGGCAGAGCTCTGGAAACTCTCAAGAAGTTCATTAAGGCTCAGGGCGGTGACCCAACATGCGTGGACGACTACTCCATGTTCAAGCAGCCCAAATTTACTGCAGAGCTCAAGGCAGCAGAAGACGGCTTTATTACAGAAATCATCGCAGACACTATCGGCCTTGCTTCCCAGCACCTGGGTGCAGGCAGAAAGACCAAGGAAGATGCAATCGACCTTTCCGCAGGCATTATCCTTAAGAAGAAGGTCGGCGCTCCCGTTAAAGCAGGCGACGTTATTGCAGTGCTTTACAGTGACGACGAAGATAAGCTGGCAGCAGGCTTAAAGGAAGCCGCTTCCGCTTACAGCTACGGCTGCGAAGCTCCCGAAATTCCGGCTCTCGTTAAAAACGTTATCCAATAACATATACAGAAGCGGCGGATCTGTGGTATAATTTCCGTTAGTTGTTTGCAGTTAACCCGCATTTTTGCGAGAGGAAAAGGATGAAGCACGTATTTGTTGTAAACCCGGCAGCAGGCCACGGCGCTGCTCTGGACAATATTCTTCCGATTATCCACAAGGCTTTAACAGGTTTTGAGGACGATTATGAAATTCACAGAACAATGGGTGCCAACGAAACCATTCTTTACTGCAGACAGAAGTGCAGTTTCGAAGGAGATGTGCGCTTTTACGCCTGCGGAGGCGATGGAACGATTAACAACGTTCTTACCGGTATTGCCGGCGCTCCCAACGCAGAGCTTGCAGTCGTTCCCTGCGGTACAGGCAACGACTTTGTGCGCAACTTTACAAATCCGGAGAACTTCAGAAACATCGAAAAGCAGATTAAAGGCGTAAGCACTCCCATAGACGTGCTCAAATGCCGCGACGGATATGCGCTCAACATGCTGAATGTCGGCGTAGACTGCGACGTAGCCGCAAGAGCTTCCGAAATCAAGAGCGACAAGATTAAGGGTACAGCCGCTTATTTAATGGCTGCAGCCCAGATTCTGCCCAAGGGCAAGACTTATAAGATGGCTTACAGCATCGACGGAAGCGAATTCGTGGAAGAAGAGCTCATGCTCGCCGCAATTGCCAACGGACATTTCTGCGGCGGTGGCTTTAAGAGCTGCCCCAACGCAAGCCTTTCCGACGGCTACATGGATGTCTGCATCGTAAAGCCGGTCAAGGGTCTTACGCTTCCCGTGCTCCTCGCGCAGTACAGGGCAGGTACTCATCTGAATTCCAAGCTGGCAGAAAAGTACATAAAGTACATCCATTGCAGAAGCTTTTCCTTAAAGGCTTCCGAGCCGGTTAAGATCTGCTGCGACGGCGAAGTTACGGATTTCTCCGAATCCGATTTCGAAGTGCTGCCGGCAAGCCTTAAGCTGGTAATTCCGGAAGGTTCTATGCCCATATAGATCTTTGCAAGATCCGGAAAACCGGCCGTTTTAAGGGCTTGACCCAATCAAACGGGTAACTAATCCAAAACACAAATAAATAAGCTTAAAACCGCGATTAAGCGGTTTTACGGAGACGTATCGAAGCGGTCATAACGGGGCTGACTCGAAATCAGTTAGGTGTAAAAGCCACGTGGGTTCGAATCCCACCGTCTCCGCCAAAAGCAAACGGGTGCCATTAGGCACCCGTTTGTTTTTTGGCGGAGGTTTACAGGAGGGATTCGAACCCGAGAGGGCAGAAAGGTCCGGTGGACCTTTCTGCGCGAGGCCCGCCGGGATGCAAGGCCTCGCGGCCTCAGCCGGGGCAATGTACTGCTTCAACCGTCTGAGAACATGCTCTTCCAAAATTTACTATATTAACGAATCTGTCAACTAATTTGAGCAGATTTTTCTCCAGTAACAAAATATTGGTACAAGATCACAATTTTGTTCCACATATTTGTGCATTTCAATAAAGAATTATGCAGATATATTGCATTCGTTTTCTCCATCATTTATAATCACCCCGTAATCTTCCGAGAAGCAGCAGAATTCCGTGTGTTGCAGCTTTTTTCACGTTTTGTTGGATTTTGTGGCTTCTCTTTTGCAAAATTGTCTGACAACATTTCAGCTTCCGCCTATTTTCGGCGCTATTTCAGATCGCTGCGCGCCGTCATACAGACTGGAAGCACTCATCTGGATTCAAAGGAGGAACATCAATGCCGCAGCTACTCACCATCGGAGAGACAATGGCAGCCTTTACCCCCAATGCACAGGGTCCCCTTCGCTATGTCAACGGCTATGGGATCCGCACCGCCGGGGCAGAGAGCAACGTTGCCGTGGGCCTTACCAAGCTGGGCATCGAAGCCGCGTGGCTCAGCCGTTTGGGTCAGGACGAATTCGGTGTCTTCATCCGCAACCAGCTTCGTGCCGAGGGCGTGGATTGCTCCCATGTAATCTTCGATTCCCAGCACAGGACGGGGATAATGTTCAAGGAAACCGGCGTGGGGGAAACCAAAGTATTCTATTACCGGGAAAACAGCGCCGCCAGCCATATGACCCCAGAGGATCTGGATCCTCAGTTATTTGCCGGGATCCGGGTTCTGCATCTGTCCGGTATCACGCCGGTGCTGAGCCAGAGCTGCAAGGAAACGGCGCTGGCAGCCATTCAACTTGCCAGACAAAACGGCGCAATGGTGAGCTTCGATCCCAATATTCGCAGAAAGCTTTGGAAGGACGTTGATTATGCACCGTTGATCCGCTCTATAACCCTGGACTGTGAAATCGTGCTCCTGGGTCTGGACGAAGCGGAGGCGCTGTTTGGGATCCGGGAGCCCGATGCCATCTTTGACACCCTGTTCACGCAGGGCAAGGCGAAATATGCCGCGATCAAGGACGGCGGCAACGGCGCCTTGGTTGCGGATGCTGACCTGCGGGAAAAGCTGCCGCCCTTCCCCTGCAAGCCTGTGGAGCCCATTGGCGCAGGGGACGGTTTCGACGCCGGGTTCTTGGCGGGAATCCTGCAGGGTAAAGATGTTGTGACCGCC
>JAKSSQ010000108.1 GCA_024403005.1 Clostridia bacterium
AGAAGCCTAACGAAGATGTATATATCCTCGCTATTCCTGTAGAAAGTGCTCTCGCAGAACAGAGAATCCGCACAGCTAAGGAAATCGGAAGCAAGGCGCACTTCAAGTTCGACATTACTTCCGAAGAAGACATTAAGGCAGCAGCAGACGAACTCCGCAGCTTCCTCGCAGCAGATCCTTCTGAAGAAGAACTGGCAGCAAAGATCGACGGCTGGGCAGTTTACACAAAGAGCTACCCGCTCTTCCGCTATAAGCACGAAGGACAGAGCGTTAAGAAGCTCGGCGTAGAATACACAATCGAAGCTTTCGAAGCAGTTCTTGCTGCATCTACTCCTGCATCTGCAAGAGCAGTAATTGCTGACGGCAGCGACTTCTGCACAAAGATTGCAGCTGCTTACAGCGACGGCAACGAACAGTACAAGGTTGAATGGAAGGAAGCTAATACCATCGCTCTCGATGCCAAGTACGAAGAAGAAGTTAAGAGCAACGGCTACACAATCGCTAAGATTGACATCGACAATATCGATGAACAGACAAGCATGTTTGTAGACATGAGCGAAGTAAGCGGTTCTCTGCTCAGCGTTAACATGGAAGTTGAAAAGCTCCAGCAGCTGGCAGAAAACGAAGGTACACTCGCTATTAAGACTAACGTTGGTACAGTTGAATTCTCCAAGGATGCAGTGAACACAATCGCTAACTCCGGCGCTCTTGCAGGATCCAGCATTGTAAATGACAGCTCCAGCGTATACTTCAACCTGATTTCCATCAGCGCAGAAGATATCGAAGCTGACAATGAAAAGGTTCAGGCTCTCTCTGAAAACCAGAAGAAGGTAATCCTTGCAACTGGCAGAAGCGTTATCGATCTTACAATCAACAACTCCAGAGGTGCAGTAGTACCCCTGAGTGAAACAAGCGTAACAGTTACCGTTCCTTACACCCTTACAGAAGGTGAAAACCCGGATAACGTTACAGTATGGTACATTAACAGCCAGGGCCGCGTAGACTACGTAGAAGGAAGCTACAGCGAAGAAACAGGCTGCGTAACATTCACAACAACTCACTTCTCCGCATACCTTGCCGTACAGGCAGTAACAAAGAAGGTATGGGTAGAAGATAAGTAAAACGAATTTACAATTCTAATCCACTAAAAGAACCACCCGCACGGTTTTCCGTACGGGTGGTTTTCTTATATACATATATTATTTTCCGAGGCAGAATCTTGCAAAGACTTCGTTTATGATTTCTCCGCTGGCGGTGTCGCCGGTAATTTCGCCAAGATAGCCGAAGGCTGCGTTGCCATTTATTTCGCTAAAGTCCATAGCTTCGCGGCTTTCTGCCATTTCCAGGGCCTGTTCGATTTCGAAAACGGATTTTCTTATGAGCTGGATGTGGCGGGTGTTGGTGTCCAGATTGTCGCTTTGTCTTCTTTCTTTTCTTTCGGTAATCTTTCTTTCAATTGCGTCTTTTATTTGTTCAACGCCTTCTTCGTTAATAAGCGATGAAGTGAGTATTTCTGCGGATGGCAGGTACTTTAAAATTTCTTCCGGCTTAAGCTTCTGCTCCAGATCGGACTTGTTGAGGACCGCTATGCAGGGGCGCTCTTCCAGGGCCTTCATTATGAATATGTCGTCTTCGGAAAGGGGCCTGCTGCTGTCGAGAAGCAGGAGAACCATATCGGATTTTTCCACTGCATCTTTGCTGCGTTCGATGCCGATGGATTCTACGATGTCTTCCGAATCGTGGATGCCGGCGGTGTCGATAAGGCGGACAGGGATTCCTCTTAAGGAAATCTGTTCTTCTATTGTGTCTCTTGTGGTACCGGGTATGTCGGTTACGATGCTGCGGTGCTCGCCGAGGAAGATGTTCATAAGAGATGATTTTCCTACATTGGGTTTGCCTGCGATGGCGATGCCCAGACCTTCTCTTAAAATCTTACCTTCTTTGCTTCCTTCTAAGAGAACATCCAGTTTGGATTTAACGCTCTTTAAGCTTTCGGAAATTTTTCCGTAAGTCGCTATTTCGATGTCTTCGTCCGGGTAGTCCATGTTTACGGTTAGGAGGACCAGCAGATCCATTAGTTCACTGCGGATGCCCTTAATCTTTTCGGACAGGCTGCCCTGCATCTGGGCGAGAGCTGCGTCGAAGCCCTTGTCTGTACGGGCTTTAATAAGGTCGATTACAGCTTCTGCCTGGGAGAGGTCTATGCGGCCGTTAAGGAAGGCGAGCTTGGTGAATTCGCCTCTGTCCGCGGGTTCCGCACCCATCTTAAGGCAGAGCGCCAGGATGTTCTTTACGGAAACTATGCTGCCGTGGCACTGGATTTCCACCATATCTTCGCCGGTGTAGGTGTGGGGAGCCTTCATGAACACACAGAGGACTTCGTCCAGGATTTCCTTTGTTTCCGGGTCTGCGATGCTGCCGTAGTGCATGAATCTGGGGCGGAATTTAAAGTTTTCCGCTGCCTTTGCCGGCACGAATATTTTTTCTGCGATTTCCTTTGCTGCAGGGCCGCTCATGCGGACGATGCCTATGCCGGCTTCGCCGTAAGCCGTTGAAATTGCTGCGATTGTGCGTTCCATTATAAATCCTCCAGCTTGTCTACGGTGTCCATGGTGCGCAGCCAGTTCTGCCTTAAAGCTTCGCAGGCTGCCTCCAGATTATTTTCTTCGATTGCTTTTATAATCTGTTCGTGGGAATCTCCTGAATTTTCGTAGTCGTTTTTGCTTGTAAAGTACTGGTATTCCACTCTCTGAACGTGGGAAAGGAGTATGTCCGTAAAGTTTTTAATGTAGTCGTTTTTAGAGTTTATTACGATTACATCGTGGAAAGCCTTGTCCATTTCGTGGGCCTTCTTGAGTTCGCCCAAAGCTGCATATTTTTTCAGGGCTTCGTTCTTGCTCTTCATGAGTTCCACGTCGCTTGTAATAAGGTTATTCCAGGCGAAGCGAAGGGCTCTTGTGTGGAGGTCCGCAAGGAGAATATAGGACTGCTTTGTGCTTTCCTTATCTAATTCCGAGACTTTGCTTTCTTTACCCGGCGTAATATCTATGAGCTTCTGGTCCGAAAGCAGCTGCATGGCCTCGCGGACAGGTGTTCTGCTCACGGAAAAATACTGGGCGATTTCCTGGTCGTAGATCTTTTCGCCCGGCTTTAAAGTTCCGTCGATTATCCACTCGCGCAGAGTTTTATATACGTAGGCCTTTGCTGAAAGCCTTGTTTCCTGGTTTTGTTTTTGGGGTATGGGCATGTTTTCCTCCCTTGTTTTAGTGTTTGCGTGAACGCAATATATTGCATTACGATAATTATAATATCATTTTTGCAGTATTTTTTCAACGAAATATGTAAATTATTAAGTATATTTAGCATAATAATTGACAATATTTAATATACGTATTATATTTAGGTTAGTGCGATATATCGCATATTTCGGTGGCCCGGATTGGGTCACCCTGCAAATAAAAGAGGTAAGAACCATGAACGAAATCAAATATTGCAACATTAACCACAAGATGCCTTTAAGCAGCACCGACAGATTCGGTAAAGAAGAAGCAGCCAAGGCAAGAAAGTTCCATGAAACTTTCGCAGAATACTGCGTTACACCCCTGGCAGAGCTTAAGAATCTGGCAGAAATTCTGGGAATTAAGGATTTCTACGTTAAGGACGAAAGCTACAGATTCGGACTCAACGCTTTTAAGGCGCTGGGCGGCACCTACTGTGTAGGAAAGTGCATCGAAGAAGCCAAGGCAAACGGAAACGAAGGCAAGCTTACATTTGTTACAGCAACCGACGGCAACCATGGCAGAGGAATCGCCTGGGCTGCAGCTAAGCAGGGCCATGACAGCTACGTTTATATGCCCCACGGAAGCGCTGCAGAAAGATTGGATAACATCCTTAAGTCCGGCGCAACCCATGCGGAAATTACGGACATGAACTACGACGACGCTGTAAGATTTGCAAACAGCCAGGCTCAGAAGAACGGATGGATTATGGTTCAGGACACTGCCTGGGAAGGCTACGAAAAGTATCCGACCTGGATTATGCAGGGCTATACAACCATGGCTCTGGAAGCTGTCGAGCAGCTGGGAGACGTTAAGCCGACCCACGTATTCCTGCAGGCAGGCGTTGGAGCCATGAGCGGTGCAGTTACAGCATTTATCGCAAACTACTACGGCGATGAAAACCGCCCCAAGATTATTATCGTTGAACCCGAGCAAGCTGACTGCATTTACCAGACCTCCAAGGCAGACGACGGAAAGTGCCATGCAGTAGGCGGCGCTCTCGACAGCATTATGGCCGGCCTCAACTGCGGCGAACCCTGCACTATCGGCTGGGAAATGCTCCGCGACCATGCAGATTATTCCGTTTCCATGCCCAACGAAATTGCAGCTAAGGGCATGAGAATCCTCGGCAACCCAGCAGGGGACGATCCGAGAGTAGTTTCCGGCGAATCCGGAGCTGCAGGTGCTGGTTTTGCAGCTCAGCTTATTACAGATGCGAAACTTGCAGATTTTAAGAAGGAACTCGGCATAGATGAAAATTCCGTAATCCTCTGCTTCTCCACAGAAGGAGATACAGATAAGAAGAATTACAGAGATATCGTTTGGGAAGGCCTTTATCCTTCTTTCTAGCTTAAAATTAAGGAGTTTACTATGAATTACGAACAGCTTGAAAAAGAAATGATTGAGCTTCGCCATGATTTGCACAATCACCCCGAAGCAGCTTTTGAAGAAGTTAGAACATCTAAGATAGTAGCTGAAAAGCTCCGCGAATGGGGCTGGGAAGTTACCGAAGGAATAGGAAAGACCGGCGTTGTTGGGGTCATGAAGAACGGCGAAGGCCCCAGAATCGGCTTAAGAGCAGATATGGACTGCAACCCCATTACTGAAACTGCAGATATTCCCTATGCTTCAACTAAGGAGCACAGAATGCATTCCTGCGGCCACGATGGCCACACAGCTACACTTCTTTGCGCAGCAAAGATGCTGGCAGATACTAAACCTTTTAAGGGCACTGTTATTCTGGTGTTCCAGCCTGCAGAAGAACCGGGCTACGGCGCCCCTGCAATGATAGAAGACGGTCTGTTCGAAAAATTCCCCATGGACGAAATTTACGGACAGCACAACTTTAACTATTTTAATAAGGGCGAGATGGGAATCTGCGTAGGACCCTGCATGGCTGCAGAAGATAATTTCTTTATTAAGATTCACGGCGTCGGCGGACATGCCAGCGGCCCTCACAAGACTAAGGATCCCATCGTTATCGGTGCTGAAATCGTTATGGCTCTGCAGACTATCGTTTCCAGAAATGTGAACCCATTAAAGCAGGCAGTTGTAAGCTGCACAGAGTTCAGAACAGACGGTGCACACAACGCAATTCCTTCCAACTGCGAAATCGACGGGGACTGCAGATCTTACGATCCGGAAGTTTCCAAGCAGATTGAAGAGAGAATGGGCAAAATCGTTAAGAGCATCTGTGAAATGAACGATGCAGAATACGAATTTAAGTATACGAGAGAATTTGTTCCCACAAATAACGACAAGACCTGTGCAGAATGGGCTGCAAAGGCTGCCGCTGCAGTTCTGGGTGAAGAAAATGTAAAGCTTGGCTGCGACCCGGTTATGGGCAGCGAAGATTTCGCCCATTATCTTAACCACGTTCCCGGATGCTATGCATTTACCGGTTTCGTTGACGAAAATCATACACTGCCTAACCACCACGGCAAGTACGATTTCAACGACGAAATTCTTATGCCCGCTGCAAAGTGGTTCGTTGAACTGATCCGCCAGCGCATGGCATAAAATTTTTGAGATAGATACGCTTTACCACTTTAGCACGCTAAAGGGGGACGGGGGTGCTTTAGCGCTTTAGCAGGCTAAAGTGTACCCGTCCCCCTATTTAATTTTAATTATTTAACTTTCACGATATTAATAAGCACTTCC
>JAKSSQ010000109.1 GCA_024403005.1 Clostridia bacterium
GCTCTGGGTTTTGCAGGCTGCGAAGTTCTGATATTTGCATTTTATTTAATATCGGACATGTTTAACAGCAAGTATTCGCTTGATAATATGGAATACTGCACGCCTTATGCGACAAGGAATCTCGGGGTCATTTATACCGGAGATTCTACTAAGAATTGGAACAAAATAGATGCTTTTATAGATAAGAAGTTCTCACGCAATGGCCAAATCCGCAGATCTGCAGCAGAGTCAGGAAGCCTGGTGGGCGCAAATATCAATAATGTTCTTATAAATCTGGATATTAAGAATGCGGCAGTAGTAAGTACTTTCCCAACAGACAGGCTTGAACCAATCATTGAGATTTTAGGCTGCGATTGCAAATGCGTTGGAGACATAACTGCTTCCGTTGATTCCTGCAATCAGCTCGAGGCGTTCAGCTGTGCAGTAATTGCGGCGATGGAAGGCATAGACACTATGGATTCAATCCGCCGGCAGTGCGAACTGCTTCTAAGCTGGAATAAAACGATTATAGGTGTAGTAACAATTAAGTAGAATAAACAAAAATTAAACAAGTAACGATTTACCCGTAAACATGCCCGTATAGATGCATGTTTATGATAATTGCAAAGGATAAGTACCCGAAGATTAATTGATTTTTAGTCTTCGGGTATTTATTTTTGAGTTATACCCAAATAGCGAGAATGTCGGAGATTTTGGGTAGTTTTGGAGACTGCAGATACCCGAAGATAACTAGTCTAAAATACTGCGGGTATGCGAGGCTCCTAAAACAGGCGATTATGAGAGTTTTAATGCGATAATCCGTGGCCGGGCAATGGTAAAATACCCAAGATTGCAAGCTTAAAGATTTCTCGGGTACACGTTTTAAAAAACTACCCGGTAGAATAAATAATTTCAATTTTCGGGTATCGCATTGGGTCATGCGTATACGGAAAATGCTGGGATGCATATATTCGGATACCGGTTCAGCAAAACTCGTCCTGGCAGGTTTAAAGCAGCATTCTTTGGAACTGCCCGAACTCACTTATAAACAAAAGCAACGCGTTTGACCCCAGCGTACTCGCCGTGCTATATTGAATTATATTCACCATACCCCTGCAGGAAAGGAGCAGCCATGCTTTACAACTACGTAACCGACAGAACATTTACAGGAAGCAAGCCCGTTACGGTCGAATCGACTAACGTGGACTACATTTATAAGAGTTCCAACGGATTCGGCGGGCAGTACTGCATATCGTTAAAAGAGGGCGGCCGCGTCTACGTGAACAAATCCGATGCGGAAATGGTTGCACGCTCCGCAGGCATTAAGATCGACGAAGATTAGAAATATAAGCAACAAAACCCACTTAAATGGTGTATAATATTCTTTATATTGCAGAAAGGAATTTCAAGGCTTTGGAAGATTACACGAACGTAGAAGAAAGACGCTCCAGGCGTGCTAACAAGAAAAAAGAGAAGAAACCCGCAGTCGTTATAGCAAGACTGCTGCTGGTTGTGTTCACGACGCTGCTGGCAGTAGTACTGGCCCTTTTAATAGTTTTCTCGACTATTTTCAACGGACCTTCTCCCAGTGCGAGAGATACGCTGGTTACAACCCTTCTCGAATCCGGCAACTTAAAATTTGTCGTATCCCTGTTCTTTAAGGAAGACGAAGTAATGGAAATCGTAAACAAGACTTCCATGAAGGAAATGAACGCTTCCCTGGATACAGACCTCATCGCTTCCGACGGCGAAGTAGAAGGCGATTTCGACGAAAACGGCATTCAGATTGTGGAAGTAAACGGCAGAAGCTTCTACGGCACGATGATGATTGTAAAGGATGCTTCCAAAGTTAAGTGCGGCACCACCTATCCGTGGGGCGAATACGGCAAGGAACTGGACAAGCTGGTTTCCGAAAACGGCGCAGTTGCAGGCGTTAACGGCGGTCTTTACGCTGCAGACGGAAACAGAGGCGGCAGACCCTACGGCGTATGCGTAAGCAACGGAGAAATCCTGCTTAACGATCCTTCCGGATGGCCCGGCACATACATGATCGGTCTGGATAACAACAATATCCTCCGAATTCAGAACGTAGCAGGCTGGAACGGAGCAAAGTTCAAGGAATTTGTAGCAGCAGAAGGCATCCGCGATGCAGTTGCATTCCAGGACGAAGCTTCCGACTCCAACAACCACTTCGTTCCCTTAATTATCAACGGCGAAGCCAGAGAACTTAACGGTGCAGGCTGCGGCGCCAACCCCAGAACCGCTATCGGCCAGCGTGCAGACGGCGCTATCCTGCTGCTCGTAACAGACGGCAGAGGCGCAGCAGGCCACCTGGGCGCAACAGCATCCGACCTTATCGGCGTAATGCAGCAGTTCGGTGCAGTAAATGCAGCAAATCTGGACGGAGGCAGCTCCTCCAGCATGGTATACAAGGGCGAGTATCTTATGACAAGCGTAACCCTTTACTACGCTAACTCATCCTGGAAACTGCCCACAGCCTTCGTAGTAATGGGAGGTGGACAGTAATGACAGAAACAAGAACTTCAAGACGTGCAAGAGCCTCTAAGAAGAGCAGAATGACCGCATTCACCAAGTGCTATCTCGTTTATCTGCTGGTGATCGCAATTGCGCTCATCGCAGTATATTTAAACGTTCGCAGCACCATGGTCGAATATGAAAACAACGCTCCGGAAAACTACGTAATCTGGCTTACAAGAAACGTGGAAAAGGGCCAGCTCGGCAAGCTTTTAGAAGACAATGTTTTCAGAAATCCGTACTGCGACCTGAGCAGCAAAAAGGCTGCATTCTACGACAAGTGCAAGAATGCAGAGCTGGAAGCAACTCTGGACACAGCAGCTTACGACCCGTCTCACCCGACTTACAACATTACTGCAGACGGCAAGCCTTTCCTTCGCCTGCAGCTTAACGAAGACAAGACTTACACAAAGCTCAGCATCATGACTCTCTCAGACTGGAGCATAGCTTCCTTCGTGGTTAGAAACCCCGAATCCGAAGCAGCTTCTATCCGCGTAAACGAAGTGGGCACTCTGGACTGCACAGTAACCATGCCCGGCGACTACAGCCTCTGCCTTAACGGTGCAGATGCAAACCTGGCAAATGCAGATGTTACAGAATCCGCTCTGGAAGAGTTCGTATATATTAAGCCTTTTGTAGATGTACCCTCCGGCAAGACTGTAAAGCTTACAGGCCTTTGCTTCGAACCCGCTGTTTCCGGCAAAACCGAGGCAGGCGAAATGGTTGCAGGCGTACAGGATGCGTCCGGAAACTGGACGATTTCTGCAGGCGTTGGTTCTTCCGACGATGCTCAGCAGGCCTTCGCAGCAGCAGGGCTTGACCCACTGGAAATGGGCAAGATCTGGTCTAAGTTCATGACAAACGACGTCGGCGGATCTTACAGAGGTCTGTATAACGTACGTTCCAGCTGCAAGCTGCTGCCCGGTTCCAACCTCTACGACATGGCTACAAAGTGGGCCGGCTCCATCGATATTACCTTCGTAAGCGGCCACTCCATTAAGAGCTGGACAGGCGATTCCGTAAAGAACTATACAAAGTACAGCGACAAGCTCATGTCCTGCGACGTTTACTTCGAAAAGAATCTTGTTCTTTCCAACGGAGCAAACAGAACAGACGTCTTCGACAACCGCATGTTCTTCGTATACATCGACAACGCTGCCGTTGCAGCTCCCGGCTGGTATCTGGCAGACATGATGTCCATAGCAGGCACCTACTAAGCCGAATTATTGTAAAGAGCATTTAATCGAAAATCACCCCATTGGGGTGATTTTTTTGATACAATAAAGAGTGACGTAAAAGGAGTTTTTTATGAATTGCAAAGTTTCTATCGTCGTACCCTGCTTTAACGAAGAGGATGCGCTCCCGTATTTCTACGAAGAGGCAACTAAAATAATGCAGGGCCTCGGCTGCACATATGAATTATATCTGGTGGACGATGGTTCCAAAGACGGAACGCTGGAAATCATGCGCAGGCTTGCTAAAGAAGACAGCCACGTGCAGTACATTTCCTTCTCCAGAAATTTCGGCAAGGAAGCTGCCATGTACGCAGGCCTTCAGGCAAGCCACGGAGACTATGTCTGCGTAGCCGATGCGGACATGCAGGATCCGCCCAGCCTTATTCCGCAGATGCTGGCAGATCTGGAAAGCGGAGAGTGGGACTGCGTTGCATCCCGCCGCAAGACCAGAGCCGGTGAACCACCCATAAGAAGTTTTTTCGCGCGCAGATTCTACGGCCTCATAAACTCCATATCTTCTACTCAGATCGTGGAAGCTGCAAGAGATTTCCGCCTCATGCGCAGAGAAATGGTAGATGCGGTTCTTTCCATGAGCGAATACAACAGGTTCTCCAAAGGCCTGTTCAGCTGGGTAGGTTTCCGTACAAAGTGGCTGGAATACGACAACATCGAAAGAGTTGCAGGCCAGACAAAGTGGTCTTTCTGGAAGCTGTTCAAGTACGCACTGGAAGGCATCATGGCCTTTTCCACAGCACCTCTTGCGCTGGCACTTTTCTGCAGCGCAGGCATGCTTTTAGCCGCAGTAATCATGTTTATCTGCTGCCTGGCAGTTAAAACCAGCCCGGCATGGCTGCCTTTAGGCACGCTGGTTGTGTTCATCGGAGGAATTAACGCAGGGCTCATCGGAATCCTGAGCCTCTATTCTTCCAAGACCTACCTTGAAACAAAGAACAGACCCATTTACATCGCAGCTGAACGCAGCGACAGAAAAAAGGAAAACGAATAAATGAGAATAGATAAATATTTAAAAGTATCCAGACTTATTAAGAGACGCACAGTGGCTCACGATGCGGCAGAAGAGGAAAGAATTTTCCTTAACGGCAAGGCTGCAAAGCCCGGCGCACAGGTAAAGCCCGGAGATATCGTACTTATCCGCTTCGGCAATTCCGAAGTAAAAGTTAAGGTTTTAAGCACTCCCGAGCACGTTGCCAAGGACGACGCAAGCACACTTTACGAGGTAATTACGGACTAATGGCAGAACTCGGCGGAAGATTTAATCTTAAAGCAAATTTTAATATGATGGGCGACCAGCCCGAAGCTGTAAGGCGCCTGGTTGAGGGAATCAACAGCGGCAAAAAGCACCAGACTCTGCTCGGTGTAACCGGTTCCGGCAAGACTTTTACCATCGCCAACGTTATCCAGCAGGTGCAGAAGCCGACTCTGGTTATTTCCCACAACAAGACTCTGGCAGCCCAGCTTTGCGGTGAGTTCAAGGAATTTTTCCCCGACAACGCGGTAGAATATTTTATTTCTTACTACGATTACTACCAACCGGAAGCCTACGTGCCTTCCCAGGACCTCTACATCGAAAAGGACTCGGACGTTAACGAAGAAATCGACAGGCTCCGCTACTCCGCCACAGCAGCTCTTGCGGAAAGACGCGACGTTATTATCGTGGCTTCCGTTTCCTGCATTTACGGTCTGGGTTCGCCTTTCGACTACAAGAACCAGATGCTTTCCCTGCGCCCCGGCCAGGAAAAGAGCCGCACGGACATCCTTCGCAAGCTTACGGACATCCAATACACAAGAAACGACCTGGGCTTCGAACGCGGCACCTTCCGCGTCCGCGGCGACATTATAGATATTATTCCCGCAGGCAGCGAATCTGCCGTACGAATCG
Organism: Clostridia bacterium; assembly: GCA_024403005.1. GTDB lineage: Bacteria > Bacillota > Clostridia > Peptostreptococcales > Anaerovoracaceae > RUG11894. Next base: position 5,650 of record JAKSSQ010000109.1, read on the forward strand.
AGCTTTTCGGCGACGAAGTTGAATCGATTAAGGAAATGAACCCTGTTACGGGCGAAATTACAGCTACGAGAAACCACGTGGCTATTTTTCCTGCGTCTCACTACGCAACTTCCAAGGAAAACATGGAAAGGGCGCTGGGTACTATCCAGGAAGAGCTGGCTGAACGCCTCGTGTGGTTCAAAGACCGCGGAAAGCTCTTGGAGGCCCAGAGACTGGAGCAGAGAACTCTCTACGACCTGGAAATGATGAGAGAAGTCGGCAGCTGCAAGGGCAT
>JAKSSQ010000011.1 GCA_024403005.1 Clostridia bacterium
TTTAGAATTCTTTGACATTCATAATTTTGCTTGTTGCCAGAACGGATATAACAGTGTATATCTGTTGTCAACTGTTTCATACTGTTTGTCTCTTTTTGTTTTTTGTTGTGAGTATATCTTTCATTCAATCTGGATGTATATTATTCAAGGCTTTCCATCAGACACATTATAAAGAACTGGAATCATAATTTATCCTGATAAGAAGCACAGGCTAAAAGAAGCGCCGGAATTGCAATGATACCAGCGGTTTTATCTTGTTTTAATCTGCACATACTGTATAATAATTTAGTTAAGCAGGGAGGAATAGTTTAATGACATCATTTATCAGCAGCGAAAACACCTGGGTACTATTCAGTATTCTTGTTATAATTGCAGGCCTTGCAGTCTGGATGGAACAGAGGTTTACCTGGGCAGCAAAGGTTTCCGGATGCGTTCTGGCCCTTATTATGGCCATGATTCTGGCAAATCTGCGCATAATCCCCACCGATGCACCTGCTTATGACTTCGTATGGTCTTACGTGGTTCCCCTTGCGATCCCCATGCTGCTCTTCCAGGCTAACGTCAAGAAAATCTGGAAGGAATCCGGCAGAGTCCTTGCAATTTACATAATTTCCGGCATCGGCACCGTCGTCGGCGCATTTGCCGGCTTCTATATCCTCAGAAACCAGATCCCCGATCTCTATAAAATCGCAGCCATGATGACCGGTTCCTACACCGGCGGCTCCGTAAATCTGGTAGCCATGTCCGACGCTTTCGGCGTAACAGGCGACGTAGTTTCCGCTTCCGTAGTAGCAGACAATTTGCTCATGGCCCTCTACTTCTTCGCGCTGGTTGCAATTCCTTCGATTAAGTTCTTCGTGACCCAATTCAGCCACCCCTACGAAGATGCTCTTAAGGCCCGCAGAGCTGCAGGCGAATCTGAAAACAATGCAGCCACCTACTGGACAGCCAAGCCCGTTTCCCTGCTGGATATTGCAAAAACAATGGCTATTTCTTTTGCAATCGTGGCAGTTTCCGTGGAAACAGCAGGTTTCTTTGCAGACGTTATTCCTGCAGACAACTTCTTCCTCGCACTCCTTAACGGACTTTTCGGAAATAAATACCTGATTATAACAACTTTAACGGTATTGCTTGCTACGCTGTTGCCCGGCAAGATTGGCACGATTGCAGGCGCTCAGGAAATCGGTACTTTCCTGATTCACATATTCTTTGCAGTTATCGGCGTACCGGCTTCCATCTACCTTATCGTTACGCAGGCACCTCTGCTTCTGGTATTCTGCCTTATTGTCGTTGCGCTCAACATGCTCTTCTCCTTCGTATTCGGCTGGATCTTTAAGTTCAGCCTGGAAGAAATCTGCGTTGCATCCAACGCGAATATCGGTGGACCCACCACTGCAGCAGCCTTCGCGATTGCTAAAGGCTGGACAGCCATGGTAGTGCCTTCCCTTCTGGTCGGCACCCTCGGCTACGTAGTAGGAAACTACTACGGTATCTTTATCGGCACATTCCTGGGCCGCTGACAAACTTAAAAAGACACAAAAAAAGGAGACTGCCGAGCAGCCTCCTTTTTCAGGAAAAATACTTATGAAAAAATTCTATTATCTTCTTGTTTCTTGCAAGTCTATTGTAAATAAAGATTTTGTAGACTTTGTGAAACGAATGTATAGATTACTACAAAAAAGGCCCCGCTTCCCAAAAGAAGCGAGGCTTTTTTATTCAGCTCGATTATTCGAATTACTTCATTAAATCGTTGAGAACTGTTGTGTAATTGAGTCCGAGAGCTTCCAGATCTGCAGTATTTGCGAAGTAGAAGTCGTCTGCGGGCATTGCACCGCCGATGGAAGCAGGGTTCAGTTCGAGGAGAGTTCCGTAGAGTTCTTCGATGATTCCCTTAACTGCTTCCTTGTCTGTAACGAGCATGATGTTGCATCTGGACATGGCTGCCTTTGCGATGGGTGCAGCGGGTACGATGCCGACTTCTGCAATCTTTTCGCAGGCTGCATCCTTGTCTGCTGCGATGCCTTCAAGGCTTGCCTGGTACTGGGAGATGAAGTATTCAACGTCTGCTGTGCGCTGTTCTGCAACTTCCTTTCTTGCAACGATAACGCCCATTGCCAGGTCGAAGCCGTAAGCTTCCTTCCAGCATTCGTTCAGGTTAATGTCTACGCTGGCATTTTCTGCCTTGCTCTTGCAGGCTGTAACCTGGGGTTCGGGAATGAGTGCATAGCCGCCCTTAGCTGCGATTTCGGAAACCGCATCTGCGTGGGAAGCAACCCACTGTACGTCTACGTCGCCTTCTTCGAGGCCTGCGTTCTGCATGAGAGCTGTGAACGCATATTCGGGAACGCCGCCCTGTCCTGCTGCGTAAACTGTCTTGCCCTTAAGATCTGCCAGATCTGCAATTGGGTCAACGTTGTTGGAAACCAGGTAGAGAACGCCGCCTGTGTTGACGCCAACCAGCTTAACTCCGCCTTCGGTCTTCTTGTAAAGAGCTGCAGCCACGTTGGAAGGTACTGCTGCAACGTCCAGTTCCTGGCTGATTAAAGCTGCCATAATCTGGTCCGGTGCATCGTAAAGATTTACGTAGAAAAGTTCGTCTTCTCTGTCGAAAAAGCCGATCATGCCCATACCTGTGGGTCCTTTTAATGTGCCGACATTAAGGGAAACCATGAGTTCTGTGGGTACTTCTGCTGTGTTTGTTTCGGGTTCAGCCGCCGGTTCTTCTGTTTTTCCGCATCCGGCGAACATGCCGATTGCGAGGATGAGTATTAATGCAAGGCTTAAAAGTCTTGTACGTCTAAACTTCATCATATTGGATCTCCTCCGATTCTTTTTCTTTGTACGAAATGCCCAGGTCGTTGCCCAGAACTCCTCCGTACATTATGGAATATTTGCCGAATTTGCTGCGAACTGCGTCCAGAGCAGCGTCTACGGCTTCGTTTTTCTTGTGAACCTCTTCGGGCGCACTAAATAAGTTTAACTGTTCTTCCGCTTCGCCGCAAGAGATATTTATGCCTGTTATTGTGAGCAAACGTATGGGGTCCGGGTAGTGCCAGTTTCTGTCGATGATGGCAAGGGCTGCTTCCGCAATTTCCTTTGAGCTGTTGACCGCCCTGTCCAGCTGGGTTTGGCGGGTAATGACTCTGAAGTCCGGATCCTTTATGTCCACTTTAATTCCGCCGGCGCGAAGGCCATGCTTTCTTAATCTTTCCGCAACTCTGTCGGAAAGGGCGAATACCGCGGTCCTAACGTCGTCTCTGCTGCGCAGATTTCTCTTAAAAGTGGTGCCGTTTCCTACGGATTTGTATTCTCTTTCGTCTGTATATCTGCTTACCGGTGCGTCGTCCAGGCCGTTGGCATATCTGTAGAGTTCCGTACCGTGCTTTCCGAAAGCGGAAGCCAGGAACCGCTCGTCTGCCATGGCAATGTCGCCGATGGTGCGGATATTCATGGAAGCAAGCTTTGCGCTTGTGGCTTTTCCTACGAAGAACATTTCACTCGCAGGAAGAGGCCAGAGCAGCTGTTTGTAATTCTCTCTGGAAATTACCGTAGTTGCGTCGGGCTTTTTGTAGTCGCTTCCCATCTTCGCGAAGACTTTGTTAAAGGAAACTCCTGCAGAAAGGCGCAGGCCCAGTTCTCTTTTTACGGTTTCGCGGATTTCGTCTGCAAGCTGCTTTCCGTCTTTGCCGAAATGCTTTAAGCTGCCGGTAACGTCCAGCCAGGATTCGTCGATGGAGAACGGCTCGACAAGATCCGTATACCGCAGATAAATCTTGTTAATTTCCTTGCAGAATTCTTCGTATTTGTAGTGGTGGCTGGGCAGAAGCACCAGATTGGGGCACTTTCTGCGTGCCTGCCATATGGTTTCGGCAGTCTGCACTTTATATTTTTTAGCTTCTTCGTTTTTGGCCAGGATTATCCCGTGGCGGCTGCTTGGGTCACCGGAAACGGCTACGGGCCTGCCGGCCAGTTCGGGGTGTTCCAGCAGCTCTACGCTGGCGAAAAAGCTGTTCATGTCGCAATGGAGTATAGTTCTGTCCATAGCTTACCGCCTTAAGGTCTTATGCAGTCCTGTCCGAAGTTTTCTTTAAGCAGGTTTATGAAGTCCGGAGTTGGGTCAACCCAAAGGTCGTAGTCCAGCTTGTACTTGTGGCCTGTAGCCATGACGAGAACCGCTACGGGCATGTCGCCGCGGCTTGTTCTTGCCAGGTCGCGGAACCTGCGCAGGCCTTCTGCTTCTTCGTATCTGTCGGGAATTACAACCTTGAGCATTGCAGCCTTGGGAACCACGTCGCCCTTGGGAGCGGAGCCCTCTGCTGCGGACAGCGGCTTAACTTCGTCTGCCAGCATCTTCGGGTTGCCCTCTTCCTTAAGGTCGAGCTTGCCTGTAAGGCATACGATGCTGTCCACTTCGATGCAGTCTCTGCAGCGCTCGTAGGTCTTGGGGAAGATTACGACTTCCATAGAGCCGTAGAGGTCTTCCAGGGTTATGAAGGCCATGTTCTGGCCCTTCTTCGTAACCAGACCCTTCTTTTCGGTAATGAGGCCTGCCATGGTTACGGTCATACCGTCCTTAATGGAATCGTCCTCTTCGTCTGCAAGGCGTTCGGTGTTCATGTTTGTAACGTCCAGAATCTTTGCCTTGTATTCGTTTAAGGGGTGGTCTGTAAGGTAAATGCCCAGCATTTCCTTTTCCATCTGGAGCAGATCCTGCTTGTTGTAGTCTGCTGCGGGGGGCAGCTGGCGGTCCAGCTTAATAACGGGGCCCGCACTTTCCAGACCTGCCATTGCAAAGAGGGAAACCTGTCCTTCGATGGTGTTCTTTGCTGTGGACTGGGCGGAATCGATGAGTTCGCCGATAACTGCCAGCTTCTGGGCTCTGTTTCCGGGGAAGCAGTCCAGCGCGCCGGCTTTAATTAAGCTTTCCAGGGCGCCTCTGTTTATGATGTGCACGTCCAGGCCGTCTACGAATTCGAAGATGTCTGCAGGCATGTGGCGCTGGCGGGCAGCGATGATTTCTTCTACGATGGCTTCGCCTACGTGCTTGACCCCGAGCATGCCGTAGCGGATTTTGCCGTTTTCGGTGCTGAAGTGCTTCATTCCGCTGTTTACGTCGGGCTGGAGTACTTCAATACCCATTTCTTCGCAGTTTCTTATGAGGGATGCTACAGCCTTGTTGTCTGCAGGATAGGTCATAAGGGAAGCCATGAACTGTGCGGGATAGTGCTGTTTGAGCCATGCGGTCTGATAGGCTACAACAGCGTAAGCTGCAGCGTGGGACTTGTTGAAAGCGTAAGCTGCGAAGCTTGTCATTTCGTCGAAGATAGTATTTGCAACGTCTTCGGATACGCCGTTGCGGATGCATCCGGGTACGTCTATGGTTCCGTCTTCGTTGAGCTTGCCGTGTACGAAATATTCTCTTTCCTTAGCCATTACGTCGGCCTTCTTCTTGGACATAGCTCTGCGAACCAGGTCGGCACGTCCGTAGGAATAGCCGCCCAGCTTACGTACGATGTCCATTACCTGTTCCTGGTAAACGATGCATCCGTAAGTCGGAGCGAGAATTGGTTCAAGCTCGGGGCAGAGATACTTGATCTTTTCCGGGTTCTTCTTGCAGGAAACGTAGGTCGGAATGGAGTCCATCGGACCGGGTCTGTAAAGGGAAATACCGGCTATAAGGTCTTCCAGACAGGTCGGGCCCAGGTCGCGCATGAACGCGGTCATGCCGCCGGATTCAAGCTGGAAGATACCGGTGGTATTTCCGCTGGAAAGCAGCTGGTATACGCTCTGGTCGTTATAGTCTATCTTGTTTAAAGCGATTTCCTCGCCTGTGTCTTTCTTTATGAGCTCAAGGCATTCGCGGATGGCTGTAAGGTTTCGAAGACCCAGGAAGTCCATCTTTAAGAGGCCAAGATGCTCGATTTCGGTCATGGTGAACTGGGTAGCGAGGCCCTTATCCGTCATTACCAGAGGAACGTATTTATCTACGGGATCCTTGGAAATTACAACGCCTGCAGCGTGGGTGGAAGAGTGGCGGGCCAGACCTTCCAGTACCTTTGCGGTATCTACTACGTTCTTAATCTGGGGATCTTCTTCGTAAACCCTTCTGAAGTCCGGGCTCTGTTCCAGAGCCTTTTCCAGAGTAATCTTAAGGTCTTCCGGAATCATCTTGGAGATTTCAAGAGATCTGGAGAAAGGAATTTCCATTACCTTTGCAACGTCCTTGAAAACAGCGCGGGCCTTAAGCGTACCGAAAGTGGAAATCTGGGATACGTTGTCAAAGCCGTAAGCTCTCTTTACGTATTCGATAACTTCGCCGCGGCGTTCTACGCAGAAGTCCATGTCGATATCGGGCATGGATACACGTTCAATGTTGAGGAAACGCTCGAAAATCAGCTGGAACTTGATGGGGTCAATGTCCGTAATTTCCATGGTGTAGGAAACGACGGAACCTGCGGCAGAACCTCTGCCGGGACCTACCATGATGCCTTCTCTCTTGGCGTAGTTTACGAAGTCCCATACGATAAGGAAGTAACCTACGTAGCCCATGGTTTCGATGGTGGAGATTTCGTAAGCCATTCTTTCCTTAAGCTCCGGAGAAACCGTGGGGGCCAGGGACTGCATGTCTTCGGGCGGTACAGCCGGATGCTGACGGATATTGGAAGGCGTGGGCATGGTTGTGCCGTAGCGGTATTCCAGGCCGGACCAGCAGAGAAATTCGAAGTACTGGTTTTCCGTGTAGCCGTCGGGAACCTTGCAGACAGGAATGTGGTAGTTGCCGAATTCGAAGTCGAAGTTGCACTTATCTACGATTTCCTGGGTAATGTCGCAGGCTTCGGGGATGTCCGCGAAGATGTTGCGCATTTCCTTTTCGCTCTTTAAATAGAACTGGTCATTGGAGAAGCGCATTCTGTCCGGGTCGGAATAATTGGATTTTGTACCGATGCAGAGCAGAACGTCGTGGGCCTTTGCGTCTTCCTGGTTAATGTAGTGGACGTCGTTTGTGGCTACGAGGGGGATGTCCAGCTCTTTGGACAGTTTCTTGAGCATGGGGTTGATTTTGAATTCTTCCTCCAGGCCCTGGTCCTGAATTTCCAGGTAGAAATTGCCCTTTCCGAAGCAATTGTTAAGGAAAATGGCTTCTTCCTTAGCGCCTTCGTAGTTATCCACTAAGAGTTCGTGCTGAACCTTACCTGCCAGGCAGGCAGAAAGGCAGATTAAGCCGCTGCTGTACTGCTGAAGCAAATCATGGTCTACACGAGGTTTATAGTAAAAGCCTGTCTTATAGGCTTCGGATACGATTTTAATAAGGTTTTCGTAGCCTTCTGCGTCTTTTGCCAGAAGAACCAGATGGCCCTGGCGCTTGTCCAGAGTGCCGTCTTTGTCGAATCTTGTTCTGGCAGCGGTGTAAACTTCGCAGCCGATAATGGGCTTAATGCCCTGCTTCTGGCACTGCTCGTAGAACTGTACTGCGCCGAACATTACGCCGTGGTCCGTAATAGCCATGGCGGACATGCCAAGATCCTTGGCGCGGCTTACCAGCTTATCGATGCGGGCAGCTCCGTCCAGAAGGCTGTATTCTGTATGTACATGTAAGTGTGAAAAACTCATATATTCTCCCTTTTAAGCTTCGCGTTTTTCTCCGCGAATAACCATAATATTTTATCACAAAACAGGCCTTCCCATAAGGGTAAAAACGACTCCGAAAGGAAGGAAATCTTTGTCGAAACCGTCAAACCGAAACTATTTCGCTTTTGGATAGCTTTTGTGATTTTTTCGCAAAATATTCGTGCATCAGATTGTTGAATATGCAAGGCCAAAGGAGTATTATTAAATGTGTGTTATTATTGTGATGAAATTAACAAAGTAGCCTAAGCCAAATTTTCTTACTATCGTATTCCATTGGCTCAAGGCTGCAGGTTAATTGGGTCACACGCAATTATATTCTATATCTTTTCAGGAGGACTTTATGTTCAAAAAATTTACTAATGGCTGTGTAAACGTCATTAACAGATGGCTTCCGGATCCGTTCCTGTTCGCTATCATCCTGAGCATCGTTGTTTACATCTTCGCAATGCTCGGAACACACCAGGGTCCCGTTACAATGCTCCAGTCCTGGGGTAATGCATCCGGATTCTGGAATCTGCTGGCTTTCTCCATGCAGATGGCTCTCGTACTCGTACTTGGTTCCGCTATGGCTTCCGCTCCGGTCTTCAAGAACTTCCTTGCTAAGATCGCTGCAACAGCTAAGGACAAGAAGAGCGCAATCGTTATCACAACATTCGTTTCCGTTATCTGCTGCTGGCTGAACTGGGGCTTCGGTCTTATCGCTGGCGCTCTCCTCGCTAAGGAAATGGCAAAGAGAATCAGAGACGTAGACTACAGACTGCTCATCGCTTCCGCTTACTCCGGTTTCGTAATCTGGCATGCAGGCCTCTCCGGCTCCATTCCTCTTACAATCTCCGGCGGCTACACAATCGGCGAAGCTACATACCAGGCTGGCACAAACGAAACAATCTTCCACCCCATGAACCTCATCATGTGCGGAATCGTTCTCGTTGCAATGCCTTTCGTTAACTGGGCTATGCATCCCGATGCAGCTAACACAATCACAGTAGATCCCGCTCTGCTCGAAGACAACAAGGATAAGGTTTATGAAATCAAGACTCCTGCTGACAAGCTCGAACACAGCAAGATTCTGTGGGCTATCACAGTAATCGCAGGTCTCCTCTGGGTAGTTCTCTACTTCACGCGCATCGTTGCTACAAAAGGCGCAGCTGCAATCCCCAACGCTCTCAACCTGAACGTTGTAAACTTCATCTTCCTGTTCCTCGGCCTGCTCATGCACGGCGACATCAGAAGATATGTAGACGCAATCGGCGAAGCTGCTTCCGGCGCTGCTGGAATCATCCTCCAGTTCCCGTTCTATGCTGGTATCATGGGCATGATGGTAGCTGCAAATGCTGACGGCGTTTCCCTCGCAGGAATCATCTCCGACTTCTTCGTAAGCATCTCCACATCCACAACATTCCCCCTCTGGACATTCCTCTCCGCAGGCGTTGTAAACTTCTTCGTTCCTTCCGGCGGTGGCCAGTGGGCAGTTCAGGGTCCGATCGTAATGCCCGCAGCTGCAAAGATGGGTATCGAACCCGGTCGTGCAGGTATGGCTATTGCTTGGGGTGACCAGTGGACTAACATGATTCAGCCGTTCTGGGCTCTTCCCGCTCTGGGCGTTGCAGGACTTTCCGCTAAGGACATCATGGGCTTCCTCGTAGTAGTTCTGATCTTCACAGGCATCGTTGCTTGCGGCGGCTTCCTCGCATGGGCTGCATTCTTCTAAACTAAACTTTAGTTGAATCCAATCACACCAAAAATCATCCCGGTCTTCGGACCGGGATTTTTTGTTGACTTAATTGCTATTGAATAGTGCTGCTGCATTCTGCAAATGCTCAGCATATGCAGGATGCAGGTAATTCATGCGCAAATATATAAAAACCCCCTGCAGTGCAGACTGCAGGGGGTGTATTGCTTTTGATTGGATTCAAACCGTTTATTTTTTAAACGTTGTAATAATAGCAACCAGCATAACGGTTAAGAGCAGCACGTTCAGGACCATAGCAGGCAGGGATATCATTACCATGCAGCCTGCAATTGCGGCTGCTGTGCCGGCAGTTGTAGCTGCCAGAGCGGTCTTTTTGTGGTACATTCCGCTGCGGAAGAAGCGGATTGCTGCGCCTACCGGTGTAATTCCGCACATTACCAGAGTGAGGGTTAATGTGCACATGGGTGAAAGGCCCATCAGAAGAAAAGCAGCGGTTAAGGTCGGTTTGCAGGGAACGCCCAGCATGTTGAGCATGCCGCAGGCCAGGCTCAGAAGCCCTGCTGCTATGAGCATTGCGCCGCTGAAGCCGGTCTTCGTTCCGGATACTCCGGAAGAAACCACCATCTTAAGGATTAGCGCGCCCATGGAAAATATGAGGGCAAAGCCCAGAATCTTCTTAATAACTTTGCCGTCCATGCCTACGACGAACTTGCCGCCGATTAAAGCTCCGACCAGCATGCCGCCTGCGCAGAGCACAAGGGTTGCAGTGTCGATGGCCTGGGCATTCTGCAGATAGGTGTAAGCCATAACCGTTCCGGGAACGAGGCAGGAAACCAGCAGAGTTCCGGGAAGCCTGGAAGTATCTGCGGATTTAAAGCGGTTGAACATGATTGTGTTCAGCACGAAATCCGAAAGTCCCATGGTTGCGATAAAGAAGATTACAGCTTCTGTAACCATCATTACGCCGAGGCTCTTGCCGCTTTCCTTTTCCTTTCTGCAAATGGGGATTAACTTCCACAGCAGCACTGCCGTCCAGGCAGCACCGCAGATTAAAAATATGTAGCCTATTATAGTTTGCATAGTAATATTGGTATTAAACTGCAGGAAAACGCTGTGCAAATTGCTTTTCCTGCTTTCTATTTTTCGAGGGAAGAGATGTCCAGCTTATCGTGCAGCTTAAGGAGTGCAGAAGCTTTTGCTGCGATTTCTGCCACACCGCCGGCCTTGTTGCTTTCGATGTTTAAAGGCATGAGCGGATCGTGGAGGGATTTGCGGAGAAGGAACCAGCCGTCGCCGTTTTCCGCATCGCAGTTTACGCGGATGCCTTCGTAGTTGGGTTCTTCGAGGGACATGCCGCAGCAGATGCCTTCGCCCTTTTCAATCTTAGCTGTTAAATCTGCCAGAACGGAATCTGCATAGTCCGCAAAGTCTTCTGCGAGAACAGGCAGTCTGAATTCTTTAGCTTCCATGGGTTCAGCCAGGTCTGCGATAAGGCTTTCGACAGCTTTGCCTTCCTTCCTGAGCTGGGCAGCCTTTACGACTATCTTTGTCGCAAGATATGCACCGTCGTCCAGGAAGTAGTTTTCCTTTAATGCTGCGTGGCCGGAAGTTTCGATGGCCAGGGGGCAGTATTCGCCGGCTGCATTGAGCTCAATTCCCTTGTTTATAACGTTCTTGTAGCCTCTCTTAAAGCGCAGGTGCTTATAGCCCTTTGCTGCGAGGAATTCCGCGAGCTGAGTGCTTGTAATGGAGTCCGTAACGATGGTGCCCTTTTCGCCTGCCGGGCCTTCCTGGCACATTAAAGCGGCCAGAGCTACGATGCCGTTGCGGTTTATTTCCTTGCCGTCGGAGCCTGCTACAGCCATTCTGTCTACGTCTGTATCGAAGATTATTCCCAGGTCTGCGCCGCATTCCTTAACGCGTGCAGAGAAGGATTCCATGGCCTTTTTGTCTTCCGGGTTGGGGGCGTGGTTGGGGAAAGTGCCGTCCGGTTCGAGGAACTGTGACCCACTCACATCTGCACCGAGAGGAGCGAGAACTTCGCTTGCGTAGAATCCGCCGGCTCCGTTGCCAGCGTCTACGACAATCTTAAGTCCTGCCAGAGGCTTATCTTCCGGTTTAAGGCCTAAATCTGCCGAAATAAGCGATTTTAAATGTCTGCAGTAGATTTCCATCAACGGAGTCTTTTCCGGAGCGCATTCGGCCGATTTTTCGCAGCTGCAATTTTCTGCGCCTTCGCATTCAGCTGCAGCCAGTTCGTCTGCAGAGGCGAGGATTGCCTTAATGTCGCCCTTGTCCAGGCCGCCCTTCTTCTTTTCGAAGAATTTAAGGCCGTTTCTGTCGCTGGGCAGATGGCTTGCCGTGAGCATTACTGCACCGTCGCAGTCCGTTTCGGGAAATACGCAGGACATGAACATTGCAGGTGTGGAAGCCATGCCGGCATCCATAGCCTTAACGCCCTTGGCAGCAAATGCGCCGAGCACTGCTTCTGCCAGCGCGGGGCCTGTAATTCTGGAATCGCGGCCTACCGCAATCTTAAGCTCGCAGATTTCCTTACCGCAGCTTTCAGCAAGCCAGCCGGCAAAGGCAGCTGCAATATGCGCTGCGCCCTTTTCTGTAAGATTTGTCTTTTCTCCGAGAGCGATGCCTCTTACATCGCTTCCGTTCTGAAGTTCTTTATAGCTCATAAACGTCCTCGCATTAGCGCTGGTTTAAAATTTCTTCTACTTCGGCTCTGTTCTTCATGCCGGCTGCGCCTACGTACTTAACTGCAACAGCTCCGCAGGCGTTTGCCAGAGCGGCGCATTCAACTTCGGATTTTCCTTCCAGAAGGCCGGCCATAAAGCCTGCCATAAAATTGTCTCCGGCACCGGTTGTATCCACCATGTCTACTGTGTAGCCGGGCACGACAATTGGGTCACAGCCTTTTTTATAAAGTCTGCAGCCGTCCTTGCCCATCTTGAGCACAACACACCCAGTGCCAAGAGCCAGCAGCTTTTCCGCAATCTTATCCGCTTTCTTTTCGCCTGTAAGGAAATATCCTTCGTCTTCGTTGGGGAAGATGTAGTCGGTGTAGGGCAGGAAGCTTGCGAGCCCTTCTGCTTCGTCGTAGCAGGAGCCGTGCATTATGTCTACGCAGGTCTTAAGGCCCTTTTCCTTTGCTGTGGCCAGGACGTCTTTAAGGCTTTCCGTAAGCTTAATGTCGCCGAAAGCGCTGCCGATACCGATAACTCCGGCATCGTCCATGAGCTCCATGGGCACGCAGTCTCCGGAAATCTCGATGTCTGCACCTTTATTGAATATGAAGTTTCTGTTTCCGTCTCTGTGGACGCACACCAGCGTAAGGGATGTGGGCAGCTGGTCGTGGAACTTAATGTAGTCCGTGTTGAGCCCTGCCTGCTTTGCGCTTCCCACGAGGAAGTCGCCCATGATGTCCTTGCCGAGCATGGTAAGGAGCACCGTCTCGTGACCCAATTTGGAAAGGGCCACAGCTTGGTTCATTGCGTCTCCGCCTGTGCTGTAAGTGAACTTTTCCACGCACACGTTTTCCCGCTTAAAATCGTCGGGTTCGATGTCCGGAACCATAATATCGCAGCAGGCTATGCCGTAGCACAATGCTTTTTTCATGAAAACCTCCGGTTTACTTGCCTTTGCCTTCGCTTCCGAAGAGCTTCATCTTGTCCAGAGCAACTTCCTTTACTGCTTCGCAGTGGTGCTTGCTCATGGTGTGGTAGCTCTTTTCGCCGGCTTCCATGTCTGCCTTAACTACCTTGATTGCGTTCAGCAGCATGTCGGTGTGGATGTTGATCTTTGTGATGCCTCTGCGGCAGCATTCGCGGATATCTTCTTCGGGAATACCGGAAGCTCCGTGGAGTACGAGCGGCACGGAAACTGCGCTTCTTACTGCATCCAGAACTTCGTAGTTGATCTTGGGTTCACGGGTGTAAACGCCGTGCTGGTTACCGATGGCAACTGCCAGGAAGTCGATTCCTGTGCGTTCTACGAATTCCTTAGCGAGGGACGGATCTGTGTATCCGTAGTTTTCCAGAGTATATTCGCCTTCGTCGCCTACGTGGCCAAGTTCTGCTTCTACAGGGATGCCCAGGGGGTGACAGTAATCAACAACCTTCTTAACCAGAGCTACGTTTTCTTCGAAGGGCTTGCTGGAAGCGTCGATCATGATTGCGTTGCAGCCGCATTCTACTGCGTGCACGCATTCTTCGTAGCTTGTGCCGTGGTCGTAGTGGATTACTACGGGGTAAGGGCTTTCTTCTGCGTAGGAGATCATCGCCTTAGCGTAGTGCTTAAGCGGGGAATACTTTTCGAAGGGAGGGCTGTATGCCAGAATTACGGGCGCTTCGCACTGTGCCTGTGCTTCCATAACGCCTTTCAGCAGTTCTGTGTTAAATACGTCGAAGTTGCCTACGCCGTATCCTTCTTCCTTTGCTTTTTCAAGCATGTCTTTCATGTTTACCAGCATACTAGAGCTCCTTTAAAATTCTTTCCTTGCAGCTGTTTACGTCTGCAATAGCTTTTTCTATATCTATTGTCAGGTATTCGCCGTCCTTGTAGAGAACCTTGCCGTCGCACATGGTGAGGCAAATGTCGCTGCCGTTGGCGGAATAGATGACATTATTAGCGTGGTTATGTACGGGCTGCAGATGCGGTGCGTTCATGTCGAGCACCGTAAGGTCTGCCTTAAAGCCTTCCTTAATTAAACCGCTGTCCGTTCTTCCCTGGGATACAAATCCGCCTCTTGTCATCATGCGGAGGATCTGTGCGGGTGAAAGGAATGCAGGGTCCATGGTGTTTACTTTCTGGCTTAATGCCAGGATTTTAGCGTCTTCCAGCATGTTAAGGCAGTTGTTGCTGGATACGCCGTCTGTGCCGAGGGCGATGTTAAGGCCCTTTTCCAGCATGGCGGGCAGGTCTACGATGCCGCTGGAGAGCTTGAGGTTGCTGATCGGGTTCAGCGCAGCGGTAGCACCCTTTTCCTTAATAATATCCATGTCGGAATGTGTTGCCCAGACGCAGTGGCCCAGAGTCGTTGGCACGTCCAGGATGCCGCAGTCAGCGAAGTATTCGATAACGGTTCTGCCGTTTCTTCTCTGCAGGCATTCTTCTGTTTCCAGTCTGGTTTCGTTGGCGTGGACGTGCATGTTCGTGCCCAGTTCCTTAGCCAGTTCTGCCATCTGTCTTACGATTTTTTCTGTGGAAGTGTATTCCGCATGCACGGAAAGATCCACCTTGATTCTGCCGTTTTCCGCACCCTGCCAGTCTCTTACGGAGTCCGTAATAATCTTGTATGCAGGGATGTCCTTAAGATTGCTGTCGTCGAAGCAGAGCACGGAGTTGCTCATGTTAATTTTTGCCCCGGATTCTGCTGCGGCTCTGCCGACTCCATCGGGATAGTAGTACATATCCGTGGAAGATACTACGCCGAAACGGATGCTTTCGGCCATGGCAAGCAGAGTTCCCGCATATACGTCCTTCTCGCCCATCTTTGCTTCGAAGGGGAAGACCAGCTTGTTGAGCCAATCCTGAAGGTTCATGTTTTCGCCGTAGCCTCTTAAAAGAGTCATGGCGCTGTGGGAATGTGCATTGCAGAACGCAGGCATAAGCAGCTTGCCGCAGCCGTTATAAACAGAGCCGAAGTCTTCCTTCGGCTCTGCAGGACCTACGTAACTAATTTTATCGTCCTTAATGCCTACGTACATATTGTGCAGTGCATTAAAGTTTTCATCAAATATAGTTATGTTGGAAAAAAGCATTTAAATGTCCTTTCTTATTTGTTCCATTCAGCTTCGAACAGCTCTTTTGTAACAGCGGGAACTATTTCCAGCATGCTCTTCTTTAAAGATCTTTCTGTCCACTGGTGATATTCCTTTGTGAGAGGTCCGTAAAGGATGAACGGAATGTTATTGGCTTCAATAGTTTCGAAATCCAGGCTGTAAAGGTCTCCGTAAGCAGGTGTGTTCTTGGAGAACTTGCTGTAGTCGAAAGGCTTGCCCATAGCTGTGTAGCTTCCGTCGGAAATGCCCATGAAGAAGTGTTCGTTGTACATTTCCACACCGTACTTAGCGGATGCCTTTTCTACGATTTCGTAAGCTTCCAGAGCTGCGTTTTCGTGGCCGGGAATTACGTCGCTGTTTACAGGGGGATAATAAGGAGGAGCGAATCCGAGCAGTACTGTGGGCTGCTTAAGATCTGCGTAGTCCATTACCTTTGCCATAATCTTTAATGTAGCGTCGGGGAAATTAATTGTGCCCGCATTGATTTCCTTTGAAATGTCTGCATACAGAGCATAGTAGTACTTATTGAAAGCTTCTTCGTTTTCTGCCTTCAGCTTATTGCACAGTTCTTCGAATGTGTAAACTTCGGGGCTGTAAGTAATCTTTTCCTTGTCTGCGGACTTGTCCAGCTTCTTGTAAGCCTGGTAGGTTGCGTTGATGCGTTCAACGTTTTCGTCCAGAGCCTGCTTAGAGATTTCTCTGAGCTTTGTAATAACTTCTTCCGGAGTCTTTTCGAAGCAGAGCAGTGTAAAGTATCCGCTTGCTCTGAGAGGAATTGTAACGTCGTACTGTTCCTTCATGTCTCTGAACTTCTGCCATGTGGGCGGGCATGCAGCTTCGCCGTCGTAGGAATCGGAGAAATCCAGGCAGTTGTTAGTCTTGGAATAGATATCTGCCAGAATTCCGATGGGGGAAAGTCCGTTGAAGCAGTGTCCAACGTGTGCTGTAATACCCTGAACCATAACAACAGGCATCATCTTGCCAACTGTACCTCTGGACAGAGACTGCTTGCCGTTTGTAAGGTTGGAAGGTTCGGGAATAACCATGAGCTTAATGTCCAGCTCGTATTTTTCAATTAAGTGGCGGAGAATCTTTGCGCCTTCTCTCATGCCAACGGAGAAAGATTCTTCGTCGGGTACGGGCATATAAAGGTAGCTGCCGGGCAATGTGCCTTCTTCTGCCTGCTTAGCATAGTCTTCGAAGAGTGCCAGATGGATTGCAAGGCCGCCCTTCATGTCGCCTACGCCTCTGCCCCAGAGCCATTCGCCGCTTTCCATGTCAGCTCTGGCTTCTGCGTCCAGGTCTTTCTTAGCCAGCTCTGCATCGAGCATGGGGCCCATTTCGAAAGCCATTCTGTTAAGAGTTCCGTAGTTGTCTGTACCTACTACATCGTAGTGGCCGGAAGTAATTACGGTCTTCTTTGTGTTGCCGAGAATGAGAGCCCAGGGAATTGTTCTGTTATATGTATCTCCGGGGATTACAAACTGGCCTGTGAGTTCGGGGTGCTTCTGGAAATAAGGCATCTTCTTGAAGAAATCAGCAAACCAGTCTCCTGCCTTATATTCAGTATTGGTGCAGCTTACTGTATCCAGTGCTACGAGTTCCTTTAAATATCTGTAAATTCTATCCTGCATATTCCTTTCCTCCTCAAAAGTTTTCTGCAAATCAACAATTACACAAGTTAATAATATCACAATTAAGCTGCATGAACCAATAAAATAGCGCTGAAGCCAA
>JAKSSQ010000110.1 GCA_024403005.1 Clostridia bacterium
CGTAATGCTTCTGATTATAAATCACACGACTTTTTCCAACTTCATGCTGCAGATTGTAGTATCTAAAGGAGGAACAAGCGCAGATATGGGCCATGTCATGGCTCTTGCAGCCATGATGGAAGTGCCGGCTCTGCTGCTTTTAAGAGTGTTTAACAGGTATTTCCCGTCGGGCGTGCTCTTCAGGTTTGCGACCGTATTTTTCTGCGTGCGCACCGTGCTTATGATTCTGGCGACCGGAATGCCGCTGTTTTACATCGCGCACCTGTGCCAGTTCCCGGGCTACGGGCTCTACGCAGGCGCAAGCGTTTATTACGTGAACCACACAATAGAAAAGTCCAGCCAGGTTCGCGGCCAGGCTTACCTCAACATGATGCACACCGCAGCAAGCATAGTCGGCTGCCTCGCCGGCGGATGGCTTCTGGACATCGCATCGGTTAACGTGCTCCTCGTGAGCTGCCTCGTCTGCGGAATTACAGGCATGGTTATGCTGCAGTTCAATGTAAAAAGAGGGCTTAAGGTAGGTGAAGAATAATGAGTAATAAGAAAAAAGGGATTATATTCATATTATCTGCGGCTTTCTGGTTCTCACTTATGACCGTTTTCATCCGCATGTCCGGAGATCTTCCGACCATGCAGAAATCGCTCTTCAGAAACGCCGTTGCGGCTGTTACGGCCTGGGGCATAATCTTTAAAACCGGCACGAAAGTCCAGTTTAATAAGGGCCAGTTCAGAGACCTGATGTGCAGATCTTTTTTCGGCACCGTAGGCATCGTTACGAATTATTACGCTGTTGACCACATGAACATCGCCGACGCGAACATGCTTAACAAGCTTTCTCCGTTCTTTGCGATTATCGCCAGTGCGATTATCCTTAAGGAAAAGGCTTCCAAGACCGAATTTGCAGCTGTTATCGCCGCATTTATCGGCGCTCTGTTCGTAATTAAGCCCGGCTTCCAGGTTAACAACTTCCCGGCTGTAGTAGGCGTTATCGGCGGCCTTACAGCAGGTATCGCTTATACTTTCGTTAGAAAATTGGGTCAGACGGGGCTTCCCGGACCGATTATCGTAATGTTTTTCTCCATGTTTTCCACGATATCGGTTCTGCCGTTCTTTATCGCGCAGTATGAACCAATGTCTTCCAGACAGCTCGCGCTCCTGCTTATGGCAGGCCTCTGCGCTGCAGGCGGACAGCTGAGCATTACCAAGGCCTATACCTACGCGCCGGCTCGCGATCTTTCCGTTTTCGACTATTCGCAGATCGTATTTGCTTCTATCTGGGGCTTCCTGTTCTTCAGCCAGCTACCGGACATCTGGAGTTTTATCGGCTACGTAATTATTATCGGCGCCGCTGTTACCAAATTTACGGTGCAGAAGAGGGCAGTTCAAAACTAAAATCTCAACCTTCCGTTTTCCGGAAGGTTTTTTTATGCCTTTTTTGGGGACGGGTATACCCTTCGGGTACGCGGCACTTTAGCACTTTAGCACGCTAAAGCACCCCCGTCCCCCTTTAGCACTTTAGCACGCTAAGGCACCCCCGTCCCCCTTTAGCACTTTAGTGCGTTAAAGCGTACCCGTCCCCGGGGAGGGCGAGGTTTGAATTGCGGGAATTCTATGGTATAATTACTTTGTATATTTATAACCAAAAGGAAAGAGAACACATGAGCGACTATCAGAAATATATAAGAAATTTCAGCATTATAGCCCACATCGACCACGGTAAGAGCACACTTGCCGACAGACTCCTGGAAAACACCGGTTCTGTGGCTCACAGAGACATGAAGGAGCAGTTCCTGGACAACATGGATCTGGAGCGCGAAAGGGGCATTACAATAAAACTGCAGACCAGCCGGCTCGTTTACAACGCAAAGGACGGCAACGAATATATCTTTAACCTTATCGATACGCCGGGCCACGTCGACTTCAACTACGAAGTTTCCAGATCTCTGGCTGCCTGCGAAGGCGCTATTCTGGTCGTTGACGCCACTCAGGGCGTAGAAGCTCAGACACTGGCTAACGTATATCTGGCTCTGGATGAAAATCTGGAAATCGTTCCCGTTATCAATAAAATCGACCTGGCTTCCGCCCGTCCGGACGAAGCAAAGCAGGAAATCGAAGACGTTATCGGCCTGGACGCTTCCGAAGCTCCTCTTATTTCCGCTAAGGAAGGCCTCAACATCGAAGACGTACTGGAAGCGGTGGTTCACAATATTCCCGCACCTTCCGGTGACCCCGATGCGCCTCTCAAGGCCCTTATTTTCGACTCTTACTACGACAATTACAAGGGCGTAGTTATCTATACCAGAATTTTCGACGGCAGCGTAAAGGCCGGCGACAAGATTAAGCTTATGAACACCGGTGCAGTTTACGACGTAACGGAAGTTGGCGTGAACACACCGTACCAGACTCCCTGCAAGGAGCTGAATGCAGGCTCTGTAGGCTACATCTGCGCAAGCATCAAGCAGGTTAGAGACGCAAGAGTAGGTGACACAATCACTCTCGCAGACAATCCGACAGCAGAGCATCTGCCCGGCTATAAGCAGGTTCAGCCCATGGTTTACTGCGGTATTTACCCCACAGCAGACGAAAAGTACGAAAACGTAAAGGACTGTCTGGAAAAGCTCCAGGTTAACGACGCAGCTTTCGTATTCGAACCGGAAACATCCCAGGCTCTGGGCTTCGGCTTCCGCTGCGGTTTCCTCGGCCTGCTTCACATGGAAATTATCGTAGAACGTCTGGAAAGAGAGTTCGATTTAAGCATCATAACCACATCTCCCAGCGTAATCTACAAGATGGTAAACCACGACGGTTCGGAGGAATTCATCGAAAATCCGTCCAATCTGCCTGAACCCACCAAGTATGACCACCTGGAAGAACCCATGGTTAATGCGAACATTATGCTGCCCAAGGAATACGTTGGGTCAATCATGGAACTCTGCCAGGACAGACGAGGCGTAATGAAGGACATGGAATTCATTACGGAAGACCGCGTAGAGCTCCACTACGATATGCCTCTTAACGAAGTAATTTACGACTTTTTCGATGCTTTAAAGTCCAAAACAAGAGGTTACGGCTCTTTAGACTACGAATTCGACCGCTACGAAAAATCTCAGCTGGTTAAGCTGGATATTCTGCTCAACAAGGAACTGGTCGACGCATTTACCATGATCGCCCACGAATCCAAGGCCTACGCAAGAGCAAGATTCGTATGCGAAAAGCTTAAGGAAGTTATTCCCATGCACCAGTTCGAAGTGCCTATTCAGGCTGCCATCGGCCAGAAGGTTATCGCACGCGAAACCGTTAAGGCCTATAGAAAGGACGTACTGGCTAAGTGCTACGGCGGCGACATTTCCCGTAAGAAGAAGCTTCTGGAAAAGCAGAAGGAAGGTAAGCGCAGAATGAGGCAGTTCGGCTCCGTAGAAGTTCCTCAGGAAGCTTTCACAGCAGTTCTTAAGTACGATGACAATAAGTAATTCAACCGGTTCCAGGCCCTTAAAAGGGCTTGGAATCTACATTCATATACCGTTCTGCGTAAAAAAGTGCAATTACTGCGATTTTGTGTCTTTCCCCGGCTGCAGCAGTCAGGTTATGGACGAGTATATCGATGCGCTCTGCGCAGACATACGCCGCAAGGGCTCTGTATATAGGGAAACGCACTGCGTGGACACTATTTTTATCGGCGGAGGCACTCCGACCATGCTCTCTGCAGAGCAGATGCAGAAGGTGCTGACCGCAATAGGCGATGGGTTCAGGCTGAACGAAACCATGGAAATCTCCATGGAATCCAACCCCGGAACCTTCGATAAGGACAGGCTTCGCAGCTACATGGAAATGGGTATTAACCGGCTTTCCATAGGAGTTCAGAGTCTGGACGACGGCATTCTTAAGAGCCTCGGAAGAATCCACGGCAGCAAGACCGCATTGGATGCAATCCGTGCAGCAAAATCGCTCGGAATTAACTTAAATGTGGACCTTATGCTTGGAATTCCCGGCCAGACCATGGAAATCTGGGAAGATACGCTTAAGAAGATAATCGCAGAAGATCCGCAGCATATAAGCTTTTACAGCCTGCAGCTGGAGATGCACACTCCGTTCTACGAAGATTACAGAGTAGGTAAGCTGGACCTTCCGACCTGGGAGGAAAACAGGGTAATGTACCACAGGGTTCTGGAAATCCTTAAGGATGCAGGTTATAAACACTACGAAGTTTCCAACGCCTGCAAGCCCGGTTATGAGTGCAGACATAATATTAAATACTGGACCATGCAGGATTATATCGGTGTCGGAATTGCTGCTCACAGCTTTGTAAACGGTGCCAGAAGCTTTACGACTTCCAATCTTAAGGAATACATCGCTTCCGGCGGCAATGCAGATAAATTGACCGAAACGGAATCTTTGGAAGACTGGGATCTTAAAACCGATTTTATATTCACAGAACTACGTTTAATCGATGGCTTCAGCCTTGCCGATTATAAAGAGATGTTCGGCTGCGAATACGAAGACGATTTCGGCAAGGTTACCGAAGAACTGGAAGCAGAAGGTTACATGGAAAAGACCGAAAAGGGCTGGAAACTAACGCTTTCAGGCCTGGATAACACTAATAATGTTATGGAACGTCTGATGAATGAATAGCATCAGCGAGGGGTGACGCAAGGAAAGGGCTCCCGCGCCGAAGACTTGCAGGCGTGGGAAAGGATGCCTGCGGCAGGACCCCGAGCGCTTAGTTCAATAATTTACAGGAGAAACTCATGCATAAATACGTAATGGCACTTGATGCCGGCACAACAAGCAACAGATGCATAATCTTTGACAGAGAAGGCAGACAGATTGCAGTATCTCAGAAGGAATTTACACAGATTTATCCCAACCCCGGCTGGGTAGAGCACGATGCACTGGAAATCTGGGCAACTCAGCTTGGTGTGGCACAGGAAGCAATCCTTAAAGCACGCACAGAAGCCAAGGAAATATCCGCCATTGGCATCACAAACCAGAGAGAAACAACCATCGTCTGGGATAAGGAAACAGGCATTCCAGTTTACAACGCAATCGTCTGGCAGTGCCGCAGAACCGCAGATTACTGCGAAAGCCTGGAAAAAGACTACGAAGACATGATCCGCGCAAAGACCGGCCTTAAGGTAGACGCATATTCCTCCGGAACCAAACTCCGCTGGATGATGGAAACCGTACCCGGCGCAAGAGAAAAGGCAGAAGCAGGCAAGCTCCTCTTCGGAACTGTAGACACCTGGCTCATCTGGAACCTCACCCGCGGAAAAGTCCACGTAACCGACTATTCCAACGCCTCCAGAACCATGCTTTACAACATTCACACACTGGAATGGGACGACGAAATCCTGCAGCTCCTTAACATCCCCAAGTCTATGCTTCCGGAAGTTAAGCAGAGCTCTGAAGTTTACGGCGAAACCGACTACACTCTCTTCGGTGACCCAATCAAAATCGCAGGCGCAGCAGGAGACCAGCAGGCAGCTCTGTTCGGCCAGGCTTGCTTTACAGAAGGCGAAGCCAAGAACACCTACGGAACCGGATGCTTCATGCTCATGAACACCGGTGAAACTCCCGTAGAAAGCAAAAATGGCCTTGTAACTACAATTGCATGGGGCATTAACGGCAAAGTTAACTACGCTCTGGAAGGTTCAATCTTCGTAGCAGGCGCAGCAATCCAGTGGCTCAGAGACGAGCTCGGCCTGGTAGAAAACTCCCCGGCATCGGAAAAATACGCCTCTCAGGTAGAAGATACCAACGGAGTTTATCTGGTTCCCGCCTTTGTAGGCCTGGGCGCTCCGTACTGGGATCCCTACGCAAGAGGTTCCATCGTTGGCCTCACAAGAGGCGCAAACAAGAACCACATTATAAGAGCGGCTCTGGAATCCCTGGCTTGCCAGACTTACGACGTGCTGAACGCAA
>JAKSSQ010000111.1 GCA_024403005.1 Clostridia bacterium
AGGATCCGCTCCCGGCATACGGACTTGATGTCAGACTTGCGCTCTCCGATCTTTATAAATCCCACTCCAAACACGAAGGTGCTACTTCGCAGGAATACAAAGACCTGGAGCACGCTCTCGAAGCAGTAGTGCTGACACTGGAAGACAACCCGGGCATGAACCTCACAAAGGAAATGCTCGACAAGGCAATGCCCGATATCCTTAAGAAGTGCGAAGCATACGAAAAGCACTGCATGGAAAACTCCGTAATTTTCGGAAAGGATAAGAGAGAGACAAGACTCAACGTTGCAAGAACTCTTAAGAACATTGCAAATAACTATCTCGAAGGCAAGGACTCTCCCCGCGAAGATCTGGAAAACGACCTCAAGGAAAGAGTTATCAATACCCTTGTTACCGCAGCTCTGCAGCCCGGAAACAAGAACGAACAGCTCAGAAGCTACGCAGAATCCCTGCAGGAAGACAAGAGCCTCCGCGACGAAGTTAAAGAAAACCTCTCGGACAGCCAGCACTTCAGAGACCTCATGGAAAAGAAATCTGCCAGCGAGTTAAGCAAGCTGCTTACAAGCGATACAAAGTCCTTCCTGAAGGAAGTTGTTTCGGTTGTGGACGGAAACAATATTATGCAGACAGAAGTTCAGAAGCATGCAGAAAAGACCGAAAGCCTGGACGAAGCTAAGGATTTGGGTTTCACTTTCTAAGAGGCGCTGAACCCATCAAAAATCGCCAAAATAAAACCGGCAGAACGTGAATCGATATATTTCACGTCTGCCGGTATTTTTCTTGTCTATGAGGCGATTTTAGAGCACCATGCCGCCCTGCTGAGCCATCATCTTCTTCTGCTGCTCTTCGAGTTCTTTTCTCTTTCGCTCTTCTTCCATGGCCTTCTTTTCTGCCTCGACTCTTGCCTGGTAGGTCGGATCCTTCATCCTGATTCCGAACAGGTTTTCCTGGGCGAGAATGTTGTTTACACTCTTATCCACGGTCTGAGACATTTTTGCAACGCCGTCGTCTTCGAGGAAGTTCTTCTGGAAGAATTCCTTGTTGTGGTCGTAATCTGCTGCGTAGACTACATCCTTGGAAAGTCTTGTAACCTTCTGGTATTCCTTTGCAGCGCCTTCCTTGTTAAGGCTCTGGATTACCTGCTGCTTGTTGCCGCTGGCAAGTTCGCTCTTAATGTGCTCGAAAGCAACGATTGCTTCTACAGCCTCGCCGCCGGAAATTCTTTCGACGTTGGGGTTGTTTACAGCTTCTTCGATTTCCTTCTTGCCCTGCTGTGCGTTCAGGTACATTGCCCAGAGGTTGCCCTTTGCGGTGTCGCTAAGCTGTGTACCGTCTGCTTCCAGGTTTTCGATAAGGATATCGATAGTAGAAGCGGGAGCTTCCTTCTGCTCTTTATTTGCATCGCCCTGGCTTCCGTCAGCGCCCTGTGCAGCTTCTGCAGCGCGTCTTTCGTCTGCCATCTGTTCAAGTTCGGAAAGACCGATTAAATCTACGTCTTCGTCGATTAAAGGGCCTTCCTCCTCTGCTGCAGAGATTTCTTCGGGATCATCGTCGATAAGGCTCTCAGGCTCATCATCATCAATGAGGCTTTCAGGCTCATCGTCGTCAACGAGCGTTTCCGGTTCATCATCGATAAGATCTTCCGGTTCATCATCGTCGATAAGGTCACCTTCGGATTCTCTTACTTCGGGTTCGTCTTCCAGAGCTTCGTCCACTTCATCGATAGTAGTAAGATCGTCTTTCAGTGCTGCAGCGGGAGATTCCTTATTCATCTGCACCTGCTTTTCCAGCTCTGCAATCTTCTTGTCGATTTCCAGCTTCTGAGCCTTGAGTTCCCAGATCTGCTGCTCTGGAGTCTTGGCTTCTGCAGCAGCTTTAGCCTTTGCTCTTGCAGCTTCGGATCTCTTTCTGGCTTCATCCGCACTTATTCCGAACAGCTTTTCAATCTGAGCATCCTTGTTTTTCTGCTTCTCTGCAGCTGCAGCGGCAGCCTGCGGAGCCTTGGGCTGAGCTTCTTTAACAACTTCCTTTGCAGGTTCCTTCTTTTCGGGCTCCTTCGCTTTATACTTGTCTTTTATTTCCTTGTAGTAATTGGTTCTTCTGTCGACGCGGTATTTCTCAACAACATTCTGCCGTGCTTCTATCTCGCGGTTGTAATCTTTCCATCTCTTAACCGAAGGAAAGTTCGTTCCGAACATGGCGGGAATGATGTTGAAAAATCTCCAGAAAAGGCCCGGTTTTTCGGGCTTTACCGGCATAGGCATCTCGTTGATGGGCTTCGGATCTACCTCGAACTCTTCGGTCTGAGGATTATACGCAGCCTTCGGAGGATACCTCGCGCCGTTCTTGTACATATAGGGAGGTCCACCGTCTTCGATGAGCTTGGCGATATCCCATTCGCGTTCGTTCAGCTCACGGCCGTCTTTGCCGCGAATACGCTTACCGTTCGCGCCAGCGATGGTGCCGTAGTTCATCAGCTCTTCGAAAGCTTCGTCTCCGCCGTAATTGAGAACATCTGCATAGCCGAACTTGTCTTTCAGAAGATTGCTAAATTTTATATAAAGATGTGTTTCAGCTTTACCCATAAATGCCTCTTACTCTTCTTCCGGAATACGGCGTACGTAATCCATAACTTCGTATCTGTCCAGCTGAACGTTTCCGAGAAGGTCTGTCATTACCATCATCCGAACGCCCATCTCTGCATTGGGGTCAAATATTACAACCGGGCCCTGTCCGAGGCTGCGGTAGTTAATAGTCAGCACCTTTTCGGCTTCTTCGTAGTTTTCGGATTCCCAGAAAACATCTACGCAGTCGAGTTCGTAGTCTGTTTCCCAGTTAACCGCATTTCCGCCTCTTATGTACACCTTTAAACTTCCGTCTGCCTGTGCCTGGATGGAAACAGCGGCTTCACCGATTTCTTCTCCGTAGGCTTCGGCAGCTTCTCTGTGGTAGTTGCCGAGGAGCACGATGGACTCGCCGTTAGCGGAATACACTTCCGAAGCGATTTCGTAGAGGAATGTTTCGCCGTCTTCGCCGCCCAGAAGGGTAAAAACAGCCTTATCCGTACCGTTGCCGACAGGCTTTATAATAAAGCGCTGCTGTTTGGAGCTTCCTTTGCCCTTGGGAGCAACTTCTATGCTGCTGCCCTCTGCGGAGCATTCCCAGCGGGAACCCTTGGGGAAATCTCCCTTAATGGTAACGCTCAAGCCGGATTTCTCCATTTCGTACGAATACGCGTACAGAGAGTCGCTGTCGAGACTTTCTATTTTCTGTTTTGGAGTTAATGCGCTGACCGCAATCAGCAGTACTAAAAGCACTGCTATTGCGATAATTGCAATTTTAACTTCTTTTTTCATTGAAAAATCTCCGTATTAATTGCTGTCAGTTTCAGGAGCGGGCTCCGGTGTGCTTTCCGGAGTCTGCTGCTGGCTTTCTTCCTGCTGCGGAGCAGGAGCCGGCGTAGGTTCAGGCTTGGACTCCTTCTCCTTTTCGGGAGCCGGAGCTGCCTGTCCTGCGATTGTAATCTGAGCACTTGCACTTACGCTCGGGAATTCTTCGGAGTAGCAGGTAATTACGTAAGTAACTGCATCTGTTGAAGTATTATCGGGCGGAGTGAAGGTAATCTTGTCGCTTGTGATCGTTGCGCCCTTTGCGGGAACAAGTACACCGTTGACGAGCTGCATTACGTCTGCTGTGAATCCGTATCCGTCCATTGTTCCTGCAATCAGCGGTGTGATTGTGAATGTGGTGGACTTGGGAACAGCTACCGTTACAGTGCCGTTAATTTCGGACTGAGGTTTGTTTGTAATGCCGAGAACGCTGTCGTAGTAACTTACGTTCAGGATTTCGTAGACGGAGCTCATGTTAACTGCAAGCGGTGTGCCTTCGGCAGCTGTCTTGCCGGGAACCTGAGTTCTTACGCCGTTTACATATTCTTCGTGCATGAGGGTTACAGATCCGCTCTTAATTGAGCCCTTTGCATTGGTCTCACCGTAGACCGATGTTATACCCCAGACTGCGCTGCTGTAGAGCTTGCCGGAGTAAGGCTCGAGCTTGATGGATCTGATTGAACCAACGTTCCTGCCGAACAGTTCGATAGTAGCTGTATTGCTTATCTTGCCGTCCTTTTCGGTTACCTTGAAGTCGCCGGATGTTAAGTAATTGCGGATGTCGCCGATTACCATCTGGTTTCTTCCTCCTGTTGCCAGGTCGGTGTAGTCAATAACCATTCTGATAGGAGCTTCGTTTCCGTTGTCGTTGTCGCTGCTTACTATACGTGCGTCGGTGTTGGTTTCGAAGGTGAACTTGAGCGGTGTAACTGCCTGATATTCTGTCGGAGTTGCGTTGAATGGAACGCCTAAGATATCGGAGCCGATACCGAAGCTTGTCCAGTCTTCTACCTTGCCGGAAGAGTTCTTCTTTGCTACGTATGCGCTGTCGATGTTAACGTTGATGTCGCCGATTGCTACCAGCGTCATGCCTGTAATTTCCTTAACGAACGGTTCTTCGAAGGGAACTTCTACTATTGTACCGGACTTAATCGTCGGATAGAGCAGGTTGCCGCTGTCGTCGATGAGTTCGGAAAGCATTACATATGCGGAGCGGTAAACGTAACCTAAGGTTTCGCTGTTTGCATCTGCTATGCCTCTGTAGTCGTTGGAAGTCTTGTAGCTGATGGCTACTGCAACGTCCTGCTTATCCTTTATTACTTCGAATTCTTCGGTACCGGGTCCGAAGAACAGACCTGCGGTCTGCGACTGAGCAAATATATTGCCTTCTACCTGCTGTACGGGGATGCAGACTGAATTGTGTTCATACTCTGCCGAAACACCCGTAAAGTCTGCGTAGTAGGTTTCGATTGTAACACCGGAACGTACGTGCTGGATGATTACGTGGTCCAGATCGGCCAGGATGAGGTTGCGGCTGCTTCCCTTTATGGATATCGACTTAACCGTATCCAGACCGTTCGTCCTGAGACCTACGTAGTAGAACATGTTGTTCTTAATGTCCTTGTTTAAAGGTCCGATGGAGTCGGCTCTGTCGCCGTCGCCGATATTTGTATGCCACTGAACGTTTGCCTTAAGGTCGAAGTCTGTTAAAGGAGTGCTTCCTTCGGGATTATCCTTCATGTAGACGTAAACATTGAGACTGTCGTTCTTGTTTTCGGGCTTCTTTGTAATGGAGGAGCTCCACTTGCTGCCGTTGATGTTGATGTTCAGGGAGTGGTCTGTGAACAGAACGGGCAGTGACTGCTCTTCGCCGAGGGTATCCGTTACTCTTTCAGGAGCGAATACCTTGAGCTTGTAGCCGATATCGTCCTTGCTTTCGCAGAGGAATTCCAGTTCGTTTGTACGCTTGTATTCGTCTGCTGTTGTAAGCTGGAGGTTACCGGAGCTGTTGATCTTGTATACGGAAACCTTGTTGAGCTTCCATGTAGTGGATACTTCGGAACGCATTCCGAATCTTACTCTTACGATCTGCTTTACGTCGTTTAAGCTTACGATGAATCTGTCGTTGTGGTTAGCTCTGAACATGAATTCATCGTTGGAACGAGCACGGTTAACTGTTACGTCTTCCGTATCCTTGAACAGTTCGCTGTAAGTTTCGGGCTTACGGCTTGCGTATTCGTACATTGCGCTAACCATGTCGATGCTCTTCTTGCGCAGAGATCCTGTGCTGTCGTAGTACTCGATTGTAGCTACTGCAGAGCCCTGGAACTGCGGATTGTTCTTGCTTGCACCGATGTTTGTATCGTTTTCGCCGCGGGCATAGGAGCCTGTGTTGAGAACGAACAGGAGGTTTACGCTGTAACCCTTGCTTGTAACTGTCTTAACCTGAGCGAGTTCGGCTTCTGTACGTCCGGGACGTCCTGTGGAGCCTTCTTCTGCGCCCTTGTCGAGGTAATTGATGTCG
>JAKSSQ010000112.1 GCA_024403005.1 Clostridia bacterium
GGGGCCTGGAGGATCCCTTCGGAGGTGCTGAGGATCTTAAAAACGGAATTCTTCCTATGAGCAGGCTATCCTACTTAAGAGAACTGCGTTTCTTCCTTAAGTATCTGCTCGCGGAAACGGAGCTCCAGGAGACCTGCAAGGACATTAAATCCATCCAGCCGGAAGACCTGGACAAGATTAAATCTTCCGATATAAATCTGTTTATCGACTACTGCAGAAGATACAAAGTAGAGGACGAAAAGGGCAATATTACCGTGTACGAAAACGGAAATGCGGCTCTTTCCCACAAAAAGTCCTCTGTTTCCGTATTTTTTAAATATCTTTACAGAGACGGATTTGTTCAGAATAACATTACCGACGGCTTCGATCCGATCCGCCTGCCAAAGCCCGGCGAAAGGGAAATTAAAGCCCTCCAGGACGACGAAGTAATGAAGATGCTGGACGCCGTAACCGACGGCACCGGCCTCACGGACAAGGAAAAGCAGTTCTGGGAGAAGACAAAGTATAGGGACAAGCTTATTCTGCTTCTTCTGGTAACTTACGGCCTGCGTCTTTCCGAGCTTCAGCAGCTCAACGTAAGTTCTTTTAACTTCGACAGAGGCGAGTTCAAAATTTACAGAAAGCGCGGAAAAGAGTCCATAATGCCTGTAAATACGACGATTACCAACGTATTTAACGAATATCTGGACTTCGAAAGACCGGACGAGGACAGCCTGGAAGAAAGCGAAAAAGACGCTCTGCTGCTCTCCATGCGCGGCACAAGACTCACAGACCGCCAGATCCGCGAAATCGTAAAAAAATACACTGCCATAAGCATGGGAACCACCAAAAGGAACGGCTACAGCCCGCACAAATTAAGAGCTACAGCGGCCACATCCCTTATCGGCAGAGGCAATTCCATCTTCGACGTTCAGGAACTGCTGGACCACGACAACGTGACCACAACTCAGCTCTATGCAGCTCATAAGCTTAACACTAAACGCGAACTTATAAAGAATTTTGAGTGGGGTGAAGATATGCACCCGGGCAATAAGAATGAGTAAACAATTAAACATCCTCGACAGGTCCATACCTGCCAGGACGTTGATTTTCAGCCTTGTGCTGCCAAGCTTTATAGAAGAATTCATGCAGATCCTCACCATGTACGTGGATACGGCCATGGTAGGACACATAAGCGTAAACGCCGCAGCTGCGGTTGCGCTAAACAACCCGATCGTCAACCTGACCAATGGGTTCAACTACGGTCTGGCTCTGGGCTTTTCCGTAATGATAGCCCGCCTTATAGGCGAAAACAACATGGAAGAAGCCAGAAACGTTATAAGGAACGCCATGTTCCACGTCCTCTGGTTCGGGTCGCTGCTGGTTGTTCTGTATGTATTCATAGTTTCGCCCAATTACATCCACTGGATGAAGGCGGACCCGGAAATCTGGGAGGAATCCTCCGGATATTTAAGAATCCTGGGCTACTCCAGAATCTGCCTCGTAATGCTTTCCTGCTGCTGCAACCTCATGCGCGGCATGGGCGACACAAAGCATCCGATGGTCTGCAATGTAACTCACAATGTAGTTAACCTGGTATTTAACTACATACTTATTTATCCTACGAGAACCATCGTGCTCTTTGGGTCAAGCTTTACCATGTATGGGGCAGGAAAGGGCGTTCTCGGCGCAGCAATGGGCACATCCATCGCAAACCTATGCAGCGCGCTACTTTCCTTATATTACGTATTCAGAAAGACGAACACAGTACATGTGCCGTTCAGAGGCTGCTGGGTTCCTCACAGACAGCAGCTCAGCAGAATTTACATCCTGGGCTTCCCGATTGCGCTGGAAAGACTAGTTATCAACTCCGGCCAGGTAGTGACCACACGCATGCTCACATCGCTGGGAACAAATGTTCTTTCTGCACATAATATCGCGAACACCGCAGAATCCATGTGCTACATGCCGGTAAACGGCTTCGGCGTAGCAGCTACAACTCTGGTAGCTCAGTGGCTCGGCGCAGGAGACCAGCACAGAGCTGTAGAGCTGGGCAACAAGTGCATAAAATATGCCTGCGTGACTATGGCAGTCTGCGCAACGACCATGTTTATATTCGCAAAACAGATTATCGGAATCCTTATCCCGGATCCGACGGTTATAATGATGGCTTCCGGCGCGCTCCGCATCCAGGCCTGCGCGGAAATCTGCGTAGCAATCGCCATGACCACCGGCGGTATTCTGCGAGGAGCAGGGGACACAAACTTCTCGTCCATTATGGCTATCGCTGGCATGTGGTGCGTAAGAGTTCCTCTCGCAGTTATACTTATCTACGGCTTCCACTTCGGTCTGAACGGCGTATGGCTGCCCATGGCTTTAGACTGGGTCGTAAGAAGCATACTGACCACAATCAGATTCAAAAGAGGAAACTGGAAAAAAGCCTGGAGAGGCTAAAAACATTGGAATTTCAAGGATTGGACAGATTTGTCCGGTCCTTGTTTTTTAATTATTTTAAAAATTTTGAGAAAACCCCTTTACAAAAGAACAAATGTTCGTTATTATAGAACCACGAACAAATGTTCTTTTAACTGAGAGGTTTTCAAAATGAAGAAATATAGAATTGTAAACAGAACAAGATTCACAGCTTTCGCAGTACTCGTTATCATAGTATGCGCTTTCGCAGTCAGCTCCATTATGGGCATCAACAATGCATCCGGTGCCAGCACTCAGGAATACGTACAGGTTAAGGTTACAAGCGGAGATACGCTCTGGAATCTCGCTAAGGAATACGGTCCTAAGAATACAGACACCAGAATGGTGGTTTACGAGATCTGCCAGCTCAACAACATTACTGCGTCCGATCTTATGGCCGGCCAGTTTATTACTATCCCCACAGAGTTATAATTGCTGCGATTTTTTGGTATAATAGAAGGCGAACTTGCAGCTATATCTATACACATGAAAGACGGGTGCACAGTGCCCGTCTTTTACTATAAAGAAAAGGAATTATAAATGGCAGACATCTTAAAAATTATCGCAGACGAGTTAAAGGTTAAGCTCACATACGTACAGAACGTAGTAAACCTTATAGACGAAGGCAACACCATTCCGTTCATCGCACGCTACCGTAAGGAAATGCACGGATCCATGGACGACACAGCTCTTCGTACTTTAAACGAAAGACTAAACTACCTGCGCTCACTGGAAGAACGCAAGGAAGCAGTTATCAAGTCCATCGAAGAACAGGGAAAGCTTACAGACCAGCTGGCAGAAGATATCCGCGAAGCAGCTACGCTTTCTGCTGTAGAAGACCTCTACAGACCTTATAAGCAGAAAAAGCGCACAAGAGCTTCCATCGCAAAGGAAAAGGGCCTGGAGCCCCTCGCATTTAAAATTCTGCTCCAGGGCAAGGAAAAGCCGGAAGATCTGGCTGCAGATTACGTAGATGCAGAAAAAGGCGTTAATACTATCGAAGAAGCTCTGACAGGCGCATCGGATATCATCGCAGAATCCCTGTCCGACGATGCAGAAAACAGAAGCGCTTTAAGAGAATACATTAAGAAGACTGCTGTGGTTCAGGCCAGCGCAGCAAAGGAAGAAGATTCCGTTTACAGAACCTATTATGAATTCAGCTCCGCTTTAAGCAAGATTCAGGGTCACCAGGTTCTGGCCATAAACAGAGGCGAAAAAGAGGAGTTTCTTAAGGTTGCCCTTGCCGTTGACCACGATGCAGCTAAAAACCTCTTAAAAGGCCGATTTATCCGTTCTAACAGCCCTTCCAAAGCCTTCCTGGAGGCTTCAGCAGAGGATTCCTACGACAGACTTATTAAGCCTTCTCTGGAAAGAGAAATCAGAAACGAGCTCACAGACGCAGCCTGCGACGGAGCTATCCACAACTTTGCAATTAACTTAAGACCGCTGTTAATGCAGCCGCCCGTTAAGGGCTTTGTTACCATGGGTCTGGATCCGGGCTACAGAAACGGCTGCAAAGTAGCTGTAATAGACGGAACCGGCAAGGTTCTGGACACTGCAGTTGTGTATCCGACCTTCAGCGAAGCTAAAAAGCAGGAAGCAATCCGCATTCTTTCCGTTCTTATAAAGAAGCACAAAGTAGAACACATCGCCATCGGAAACGGCACGGCAAGCAGAGAAACCGAAGCTATGGCAGCAGAAATGATCCGCAAGATCGGCGGCGGAGTTTCCTATGCGATCGTTAACGAATCCGGCGCTTCCGTATATTCCGCAAGCAAGCTGGCTGCAGAAGAATTCCCCGATTACGACGTAAACCTGCGTTCTGCAGTTTCCATCGCAAGAAGACTGCAGGATCCGCTGGCAGAACTGGTTAAAATTGAGCCCATGGCCATCGGCGTTGGCCAGTATCAGCACGACATGCCCCAGGCTAAACTGGAAGAAACCCTTACAGGCGTTGTAGAAGACTGCGTAAATGCAGTAGGCGTAGACATTAATACTGCAAGCCCGTCTCTGCTTTTAAGAGTTTCCGGCCTCACAAAGACCACGGCCAAAAACATCGTAACTTACAGAGAAGAAAACGGCCCGTTCAAGAGCAGAAAAGAAATAAAGAAGGTTCCCAAGCTCGGCCCCAAGGCCTTCGAACAGTGCGCAGGCTTCTTAAGAGTTCCCGAAAGCAAAGAACTTCTGGATAATACAGCCGTACATCCGGAAAGCTACGAAGCTGCAGCCAAGCTCATCGAACTCTGCGGCTATACAAAGGAAGACGTTAAGCAGCGCAGGCTTCAGGACATCGAAGGCCGCATGAAGCTGGTCGGCAAGCAGAAAATCGCAGAACAGTGCGGCGTTGGTATTCCGACCCTTACGGATATTGCATCCGAACTCGTTAAGCCGGGCCGTGACCCAAGAGAAGAACTTCCACCCGTAGTTCTCCGCAGCGACGTACTGGACATGAACGATCTTAAGCCCGGAATGAAGCTTAAAGGAACAGTTCGTAACGTTATCGATTTCGGAGCCTTCGTAGATATCGGTGTTCACCAGGACGGTCTGGTACACATCTCTCAGATCTGCAATAAGTTTATAAAGCACCCCAGCGAAGTAATTGCAGTAGGGGATATTGTAGATGTAGTTGTTCTGGATGTAGATGTCAAAAAGAACAGAATCTCGCTTTCCATGAAGCAGGCATAGTACACAGCAAAACCCTGCAGGCCTTTAAATATCAAGGTTTGCAGGGTTTATTAGAAGGACAAATGTCGTTATATGCAGGTCGTTGTTTACATAATATTTTTATTGTACCACCCTACTTTTAGAACATATGTTCGTAAATAATAGAACATAAAGTATTACGAATAAATCCGCAGCAAATATAGCTTATATGCGGCCAAACCGTCGCCGGTTATCCAAAGACGTCTAAATCCTTATAGTGCTTGTATCTATAAATACAGTCTAAAGACAACCAGGATCGGATGCATGCCTGAAATCGACCAAATTCATGCGCCTTATAAATCACAAACGTTTTTCAAGGTATAATTTATCGACCGTTTAAATTAACTCGCTTAAATCGACGATTTTTGGCCCGGCATATCTGAACCCTTGGAATTTCAAGGCTTGCAAACATTGCCAGAAAACGACGAGGCTAAAATCGCCCGAATGCGGCGTTTTTTACGAGCGGTCGATATAAGTATCCATTGAATATAAAAACTAAAACAGAGGATAAGCCGGATTTGGCGAATCCGGAGACCGAAGCATAGATCTATGCAAATTCGCTTATTATAAGCCGGACATAATTAAGCCGCATAAACCGAACACACATATAGACACATGCAAAGCAAAAACGCATAACTAGTGCAATGCACATAGGCCGGTACAAGCGATATAAACTTGATGAAGATTTGTTCAAATAAATCTGCGACAAATATATAGATTGCAATCGATCCATATATAAGCAAATCCCG
>JAKSSQ010000113.1 GCA_024403005.1 Clostridia bacterium
CAGTAAAGATCTTCGAAAGTCTGGCCGGGCTTGAACACAATGCCCCTGGAGTCCAGATTGTTGACACGTAGCGCGATTTCCGGGAATTCCACGTTCAGATAAACTATATGGCCGATTTCGGAAAGATGGCGCATTGCATCAGGATAATAGCAGGCGCTGCCACCGGGAGAAATTATGTGATTCTCGTAATTCAGATTCGCAAGAACGCGGCCTTCCACGGACAGGAAGTATTCCTTGCCCATAGTGTCCAAAATTTCCTGCAGAGGCTTGCCCTCTTCGCGAATAATTATGCTGTCGCCGTCGGCATACGGCATGCTGAGTTTTTCTGCAAGGAGCTTGCCGATAGTCGATTTGCCGCTGCCCGGCATGCCTATAAGAATTATGTTTGTCTTTCTTGAATCGCTGCACATAGTAATGAACCCTAATAAAAAAAGCCCCAAACACACTAAAACATGCGTTTGGGGCATGAATTAATAATAAAAAACCCAAACCGCACCATTACAGTGCGATTTGGGGCAATATCATGCGGTTCCACCCAAATTTATACTTGATTGGAAATTTTAACGACTAAAAGCCGGCGACCCTCATCGGGCGCAGCTCGGAAGGCGGTAGCTTGTCTGCTTGCAGTGCGGGCAGTTCCAGCCATGCATTACGCAAGCTGCCCTTCTCTGTTGCATTGTGCACAGAATCTTCCTTCGTCAACGCTTTTACTGATATTAGATTTTTGAAAAGATAAATTATTCTTCTGTCTTTTCTTCAGCTGCTTCTTCTGCTGCGGGAGCGGGAAGTGTAGCCTTGATGGACAGGGAGATTCTTCTCTTTTCCTTGTCGATTTCGAGAATCTTTGCTTCGATTTCCTGGCCGATTTCCAGTTCGTCGGAAATCTTGTTAACTCTCTTGTGAGCAACTTCGGAAATGTGTACGAGACCGTCAAGTCCGGGAGCCAGTTCTACGAATGCGCCGTATTCCTTGATCTGAGCGATCTTACCCTTAACGATATCACCTTCGTGATATGTTTCGTCAATTACGGACCAGGGTTCGGGAGCGTTCTGCTTGAGACCGAGGGAAATCTTGCCCTTTTCGGGGTTCATGCTAAGGATCTTAACATTGATAACCTGACCGATTTCGAGAGCTTCCTGGGGATGTCTGAGCTTGCCCCAGCTGATTTCGGAAATGTGAAGGAGTCCGTCGATTCCGCCGATGTCTACGAATGCGCCGTAGTCTGTGAATCTCATAACCTTACCTTCAACAACGTCGCCTACGCTGAGAGTATCCCAGATTTCAGCGATTTTCTTATGCTTTTCTTCTGCGAGGAATGCCTTGTGAGAGAATACAGCCTTGTTTCTTCTCTGGTCAACTCTTGTAACCTTAACAGGCAGTGTCTTGCCGATGAACTCTTCTGCATTTTCAACATAGTGATCTGCAAGCTGAGACATGGGAATGAAGCCGGATACTTCCTTATAAGCTGCGATAACGCCGCCCTTAACTTCCTTAACTACTGTTACGTTTACAACTTCCTTGCTATCTAATGCAGCATTGATTTCGTCCCAGTTTTCTCCGGACTGGAGCTTTTTCTTGGAAAGGAGGATGTTTCCGTCGCCGTCATCTGTCTTGATAACCTTAGCCTGGATTTCATCGCCTTCGCTGAATACTGCAGTCAGTTCCTGGTCGTCTTCGAGTGTAATCTCTTCCTTGGGGAGCATGCCGTCCTTCTTGCATCCGAGATTTACAACTACGTAGTTCTTTGTTACCTGAACAACAGAACCTGTAACTACCTCTCCTCTACCGGGCAGCTTCAGGGACTTTTCGATCTCGTCCATATACGCGAGCATTTCGTTCATTTCTGCGTTCATTTCGTTAGTGAAAATTTCACTCATGTTAGAAATAACCTCCAAAATTATTTGCTGGGGTGCTGATGCACTCGCCGCAACGCCTATTTTATTATATTTGCGCAATTCTTGCAATGGTAAATCGCTTAAATTTTCAACAAAAAATACGCTTTCACAATATTTTTTACAGATCTCGAAAAGCTTGTTGGAATTTGAGCTTCCGTGGTCCCCGATTACCACCATTGCATCGGATTCTGCAGCCAGTTTTTTAGCTCCGTCCTGGCGCTGTTTTGTAGCGTTGCAGATTGTATCTTCAATCTCTAAATCTGTGCAGATTTCTTTAAGAACGGCGCAGCAACTGTCGAATTTTTCCCTGGAAATCGTGGTCTGTGCAACGGCTGTAATGGGCTGACCCAATAACTGATTCTTAAATCTGAGGCAGTCTTCCGGGCTGTCCGCTGCGCCAACCTTAAGGGGCGCAGCCCCTAAAATCCCGATTACCTCCGGGTGATCGGGATCCCCTATTACGAAGACCCGCCGCCCAAGGCCGCCGGCCCTTCGGGCCGATTTGTGGATTTTATCCACAAACGGGCACGTCGCATCGGTGATGCGCGTGCCCGCGGCGGCCGCTGCCGCGTACGTGCTGTCCGGCTCACCATGCGCACGTATGAGAACGTGCGCCCCTGCAGGAGCTTCAGAAATATCCTTAATTGTAACCAATCCTTTGCTTTCCAGCTCGGAAGTCACAATTTTGTTATGAATCAAAGAACCGAGGCAGTAAAGCTTTTCGCCTGTTCCTGCCGATTTTTCCAGTTCTTCGTAAGCTGTATCCACAGCTCTCTGAACTCCGAAGCAGAACCCTGCGTGGTCTGCAACTGTAATCGTATGTTCCATATAAATCCTTACTTTTTCTTTGTATAACTGTCTCTGGACTCAAGATAATTCTTAAAAGCCTTCTCCTGGCCGTTTTCCGTAGGCTGATAATAACGAACGCCTGCCCTGTAAAGATTATCCGGCAGATACTGCTGCCTCACGTAACCTCCGTATGCATGCGGATACTTATAGCCTATGCCGCGGCCCATGTCCTTTGCGCCTTTATAATGCGCATCCTTAAGATGAGGCGGAATATCGTCCACCTTGCCGTGGTGCAGGTCGATGCTTGCACCTTCGATAGCTGCGATAGCTGTATTGGATTTCGGGCTGCTAGCCATCAGAAGCACAGCTTCCGATAGAATAATCCTGGCCTCCGG
This sequence comes from Clostridia bacterium, assembly GCA_024403005.1. Lineage (GTDB taxonomy): Bacteria > Bacillota > Clostridia > Peptostreptococcales > Anaerovoracaceae > RUG11894. Next base: position 3,080 of record JAKSSQ010000113.1, read on the forward strand.
ATATCCGACCATCTGAGCCGCCTGAACGCAGCTCGTAACGATGGAAATCGCCTGCGGATACGCAAGACCCACGTCTTCTGCAGCCATAACAAGCAGTCTTCTGCCTATCATTACGATATCCGCATCGGCTTCAATAAGCCTTGCAAGATAGTGCACCGCAGCATCCGGATCGCTTCCGCGAACGGATTTCTGAAGAGCCGAAAGCAGATTATATTTATCCTCTCTTTTATCGTAAAAACCTGTATTTCTCTGCATTGCTTCACTCACAATATCCAGAGAAATATGGGTTCCATCTATGTTGTCAGCAATAAAACCGAGGGTGTCGAGAGCAACTCTGGCATCGCCGCTGCTCCTGTCCGCAAGCATTTCCAGAGCTTCTTCGTCCCAGGTAATATTCCTTGCGCCGAGGCCTCTTTCCCTGTCTTCCAGCGCGTGAACCAATATGCCCTTTAAAGCATCCGTATCCAGCCTTCTGAACTCATAAATCGCCCTTACTCTGCTTAAAACAGCGTTGTTTATGGAAAAATACGGGTTTTCCGTAGTGCTTCCGATGAACTTTACCACGCCTTCTTCCAGAGCCTGCAGCAGGCTGTCCTGCTGTAATTTATTCCAGCGGTGAAATTCGTCTACATACAGATAAACGGTTTCCTTCTGCAGACCGAAGGCTTTTACCCTTGCCTGCTCCAGAACTTCCTTTAATTCCTTGGTTCCGCAGGTAGATGCGTTTATTTCATAGAATGACCCGCCCATCTCCTTTACGATAATCCTGGCCAGCGTGGTTTTGCCGGTTCCGGAAGGACCGAAGAAAATGGCAGATTCAAAGGTTTTATTGACGATAGAATTATATAAAAGTGAGCCTTTTTTCAGAAAATGTCTCTGACCGAAAAAGTCGTCCAGGCTTGACGGTCTCATTCTTGTGGATAATGGCTGCATAAATTCCTCCTGCGATTAGTATTGTAATTATATATCGGCTAAACAATTTACGCAATTTTCTGAAAAAACTAAAAATAAATGTTTACAAACGCTGAATTTTCAAGTACTCTCAAGATATAAACTATTCCCCAGGCACCATATACCAAGGAGTTAAGCAATGGAAGATAAGACATTAGTATGTCAGGACTGTGGTCAGGAATTTATTTTTACAGCCGGTGAACAGGCATTCTACAAGGAAAAGGGTTTTGATAACGAACCTAAGAGATGCAAAGCATGCAGAGATAAGCGCAAGGCAGCAAGAAAGCCTGCAGCAGCTGCTGAATAATTTGTCTTTTTTGAATATGATTATCAACCGGAGCTCTGCTCCGGTTTTACTTTTATTTGCACCCTTTTTCCTGTTTTTATATTTTCTTTTATGACCCAACTTTACGCGCTCAGCTTCATTTCCCAGCTGTAAAGAAGCCTTATAAGCGCCTTTAGTCCCAGATTTCTCTCTTCTGCTTCTTCTTTCAGTTTTTCGTATAGCAGATCCGCATTTCCGTAGCTGCATTCTTCGTAAATTTTCCTGCATAATTCAGCAAATATAAAACCGGCAGATTCGCACTTTTTCTGCGGCCCTGCCATCAGTTTTATTATTCTTTTGTCCGGATCCCAGTAAATGTCTTTAAGTTCCAGGCTTATACGGTCCTGTCCCATAAGCCAGTCTTCTGCCATTAAAAAGCTTTCAGCTATAAACCTGAGCAGCCTTAAAACCACGACTCCGGAATTCATGAAATACCCGTTTTCGTGTTCGTAAATAAGGCCGTAGTTGTTAAATTTTAAGTCGGTATTTTCCAGCAGCCTGTCCAGAGAGATTAAGCCGCCTGTATCCCATTGGATCACGGGCTTTCCGTTCTGAACATAACAGGAAGCAGGTACGAGCACTTCGCACCTGCAGGAGCAGATGATTTTTACTAAGTATTCCGGGATTTCACAGCACATACAATCCGCCTTTCATTATTCGCCGGTCATTCATCGCAGCAGTGCATGCAGGGCGTGTACCCTTCTGCAACTGCCTGGGATTTCGTTATGCATTCGTAACTTTTCGTAATGGATGCGCAGGTCTTTCTGTGGAAGACTTTTGAAGCACCTGAAAACATGTAAACGATGGCTCCGTCGCTCAGTTTTGAAGGTTTGCAGAGCTGGCAAGGGCTGTATGAGCTTCGCAGCTTTTTAGTCAGAACGGTCTCAACACAGCCTTCCTTCATGGTGCTGCAGCCTTCAACATGATACCTTTCGCCTCTCTTTGGGAATACGTAAACCCTGCTGTTATCAAGGCTTGCGAAGCCTTCAGATTCGCCCTTCCACTTACGGAAAACCATAGTTCTGGAGGTTATTGGGTTAGCGGCAAAAGCACCGGGAATTCTTATCCTGGATGAGTGGCTCACGCCTGCTTTTATAATATTATCGAGGCACAATCCTCCGTTGAAAGCCTGCTTGTTTCCTTCTGAATAAGACTTCATAAGGACCAGATTATCCGTACCCCAGTCCAGCGCCGCACTGCCCATCAGGCTTGCAGCAAAGACTCCTGCCTCCGCTGCTTCCAGCGAACCTTCCGTATCTTCTGTGGATAGAATATCCGCCAGAACCGTATGGTCTGCGGCTTTAACGCCGTAGCGAAATACGCTTTCTTCCATACCGCACTGCATTATAAGCAGAATCATCATGCCGAGAGCTATTAAAAACACGGGAAGACAGCATGCTGCATCCACTATAATCGAGCCGTTCCAGCGTTTTGAACCTGCATGTTTATTCAAAATTCTATTTATATACATGGCTCTGCTCAATTTCTCCGTAACGCTTGTCCGCTTTCTGTCCGCCGCTGAAATTCAA